>NZ_BAAHWU010000002.1:0-275144 GCF_054601275.1 Dysgonomonas reticulitermitis
ATACCCAAATTCTTCGGGACTTTTCAATAAGTCGTTTTTCACTTGTTCTTTTTGTTCCTCCGTTATAAACGGGTGCCTGCCTCTGCCTTGTTTCATGCGAAGCCCGTCAATGCCTTCACCGTCGAAGAGGTCTGCCCAATTGCAGATTTGCTTATGAGTTACCCTGTAATACTCTTCCAGCTTGCGGGTACTGTAACCTCTTGTCAGTTGAATAATGGCATACAGCTTCACTCCAACAATATTATTTTCATCGCTTTCAAAGATCGCCTCTACCTGTTCGGTAGTGTAATTCTTTAGTTGTTTTACCTTACGTCCCATTGTCTTTCTGTTTAATCAGTAAGACTACAAAGATATAACTTATTTGGGTAATTTAATAATATAATTTATATAATAAGCGTTCAGTGCTAAGTTAAGTGAATGATAGCATCATATAAGAACAAGGAAGCCGTCAATCTTTTATCATTGATGGTCTTTCGATTAAACATTTACATTTTAATCTGAAATTATATAGTTTCTTATTTTTATTTCTTATTGACTATCTCCTTATATAAGGGTGTTATGAAATATTTGAGGAATTTCAAGAATCCTGTTTTTCAAAGAATATAATCACTTATCTGTTAGATATTATCGCCAGATCCAAAAATCCAGATAATAAACATCAGAGGAATAGGATATAAGATGATTTATTGATTCTCAAATCGCTCTTTGATATGTTCATATTTTTTCTCTCCGACATAACGTTCCCGCGAATTGAAATTGGCGGAAAAAAGGCTGCGGGCGTCGTCATAATCCTTATAGCTGATACCGGCTAAATCGGAGATTGAATATATAAAATCTTCGGTTGAGTACTTACGCTTTTTATCAAATATCAAATCGGAACGGAATCTCCGATATACAGGAGACATCCAAACCATAAAAGGTATTTCACACATAACCGGAGAAACTTTCTCATACGCATGACCTGCAAATTCCCTGTAATCATAGAGTTCTTCCCCATGATCGGAAAAATAGACCATTGCCGCATCATGACAGGGGAGATCTTTTAAAGCTTGTATTATACTACTAACGATGAAATCATTATACAGTACCGAATTATCATACTTGTCTATTGCTTTCTTCGCTTTGTCATCCCGGTATGGAGCATCTGCCACCAAGCCATCCTTTTTATTATTAAAAACAATAAATTCTTTCGGATACCTGAACTCGTATGCCATATGATTACCTATCAGGTGAATGAGAATAAGCTTATTTTTTTGCGGCTCTTTCAGTATGGTATCCAATACAGGCAACACAATATCGTCATGTTGTTTATACTGAGACAGATTATATTTTTTATTGGCCAAGGTAAGAAGTATATCATAGCTGGATTTACAATCTTCGCTATACTCCTGATTAGTTATCAGATATGTACCATATCCGGCCCTGTTAAACAATTCGTAAAGTGAAGGTTTTTGGGTAAAATTTGCAGGATGATCTATATCAGACATTGACAATATTGAACGTATTACCGGAATTGTATGTACCTGAGGAGCAACCATATCCTGATAAATCATCAAGCTATCTCCCAATTGAGACAACAAAGGATTGGTTTCTCTGGAGTAACCATATAGAGACATATGGTGCTTATTCAGAGATTCACCAACCACAACAACAATCACGTGAGGTATTGTATCCTGTTTTATTATAGAAACCTCATAATTTTCGCATTGGCGTGCTTTTATCGCCTTCTTTTCGTAAGTAGTTCTTAGTTTATAGCTTATAAATGTTTTGTAGAAGTTAACAAAATAGACAGACCGCGATACCCTGTTTATGCCAACAATCGATACAATAATAAGAATGCTTAATACAAAAATAAATTTATATTTCTTTATGCTCAGAGATTTGAACGATTTCATCGTACAAATCATAACAATCGGGATAGCTGCATATAAAATCACCCCCGCAATAACCCATAAACTCAAATAATATGCAACAAACTCTTTACTCTCTTCCGGATTAGTTTCAAACAGGCTGGTAACACTATTTTGTTCCAACAACACATGAGCAAAGAGCAGATAAGCCAGATAAATAGCGCCCGGAATTATAGAAATAGCCAAAAGAATGGAATATATAATTTTTTCGGCTTTCGAACTGATAAATAGAGACAAGGTGGATATAGCGGCGAAAAGTAAACCGCAAACTAAAAACACAGCCAATTTATCCAAGAGTGTAAGATTCTGCGCCATAGGACTAAACATGGGCAATAACATCAATATATAGAAAAGAAAGAAAAATTGCATTTTCTTCTTTTTGAGTATAGTTAAAACTTCATTCATATGTTATATCACAAAACTTTGTCTATGAAGTAGGCAAATATACTATTTTATTCTTATTTTTGATATAAATTAATACCGGGAATGAGTAAAAGGATATCAAAAAAAAGTAAATTGGTTCATAGGAATTATCTTTCAAAACCCACATATTTTGGAGATCGGGATATTCCTATGTCGGTAGAACTTATCCAGTTTGATGAAACACAGACCGGGAAAAAGACTTTACCCGTAGAATTTTCAATAAATGATCAGATAGATAAGACAAAAGTAAACTGGTTCAAAATAAAAGGAATATCAGATGTTGTTCAAATAAACAGAATTTACCGCGAACTCGGTTTGCATGGCTTCGATGTAAAAGACTTACTTGCAGACCAACAAGTAGTAAAAGCCGTTACTTATGATAGTATTTCTTATATACTGACTCCGGTTTTCTATATCAACGAAGAAGGTGATATAGACGATATGCAAATAGCATTCATTTTGGGAAAAAACTTCATAGTCAGCCTGCAAGAGGAAGATATCCCGGTTTTCAACGAGATAGAAAAGAGTATCGAAGATAACAATATCCTGATCAGACAAAAGAGTGTGGACTTTCTGCTCTACATTATGATGAGCGCAATCAACACCATCAATATCAACACCGTAATGTCATTAGAGGATCAGTTGGCCGATACAGAAGAAGATCTTATACAAAGAAAAGCCTCAGTAGACATACTCCAGTTTCTCCACAATAGCAGAGTGAGCTACACTCATATAAAAAGATCGGTTATATCGTTGCGGGAAGAATATGTTAATTTGTTACACAATACGAATAAGCTTATCAAAGACGAAAACATAGTATACTTCAACGACTTTGACGACCGGATGCGTGTAACACTTGGGGATCTGGCTTCATTTTACGAATCGTTAAGTTCATTACTCGATCTATATTACAACAATAATAATCTAAAGCTAAACGAAATAATCAAACGCCTTACTATTGTATCCACTATGTTTATCCCTTTAACCTTCATGGTAGGCGTATGGGGAATGAATTTCAAATTCATGCCTGAAACAGAATGGCCTTACGGATATATCTTTGCCTGGATCATTCTTGCATTGATCGCATTATTTACGTATATCTGGATGAAAAAACAAAAATGGTTCTAGGAAAATATAAACTTTAAACATATGAAACGAAGCATGATTTTTATCAAATCACCAAAGTCCATGATAATAAAAATCATGCGAGTTCCATATGGCAACTAAAATCAAAATTATTATCATATGAAAAAGATAATTTTTATTATTGCTGCGACTTTGTTAAGCATCCAGTTCATATCAGCTCAAAACATAAAAAAGATGTTTGAAGATGATCAGTATCAGGGAATTATAGATTTATATGCAAATAATTCCCAAACACTGTCTTCAGAAGATTTAATGTATATAGCCCAGTCCTATATGAATCTGGGAGATATACAGAGTGGGTTAACATATGCACATATGGCTACCTCAAAAGAAATAAACAATGCAAGGGTTTATTTCGTCACAGGTGTGCTTTACAACGCTAATGGAGACTATAATAACGCCATAACGAGTCTTGAAAAGGCTATCGAACTCGCTCCTGAAGAAGCCAATTATTATGCAGCTTTGGGTGATTCATATTATGGACAGGAAAATTATGAAGAAGCACTATCCCATTATAAAAAGGCTACTCTTCTGAAACCGGCTTCGGAAAAAGCATTCTTTATGATTCCCACTATACATGCTACTCAAGGCAAAGAGAATGAATCTTTAAATGAATTTTATACAGCAAAAGCAAAAATCACGAGTGACAAAGAACTCTATGTCACAGTGCTTTACAATATAGGCAAAATGGAATATGATAAAGGTTCGTATCAAAAAGCAATCAATGCATATAATGATTTACTCTCCTATTTTCCGGATGACTACTATTCCTACGAAAAACTAATACAATGTTACTATGGACTGAATCAGATAGGTAAAGCCAATTTGCAGAAAACAAAGCTATATACAGCTTATAAAAACGGATTACTCGAATCGACAAGTATATCCGATCAGTTTTGTTTCGACCAGTTCAAAATCGAAGATAAGGAGATTGTCGCCTATGAGCGGTATGAAGAATTTGCTTCTAAACCGGTAATAAAAAAAATATTTTATGTAGTGGACAGCGATGGTAATATAAGTGAAACCATTCTCCAAAAAAGTATTTCCAAAAATGGCTATACTTTTACCATGACAAAAAACGGGACAGAATATATTTATGCAGACGAAGTATCGGGCACAACGCCTAAATATACCTCGCTCAAAGCATATATTTCAGATATAATAACAGGCAAATTAACCGCTATAAGTTCTAAATAGCACCCTTCTCCAAAGCCCGCCATAAATTATCGTCGGGCACAGGAGCTATAATTTCTACCGGTTCTTTCGATACAGGATGGATAAATGATATTTTACGGGCATGCAGGCTGATACCTCCATCAGGGTTGGAACGGTCTGCCCCGTATTTAAGATCTCCTTTAACCGGACAGCCTATTTTTGCTAATTGACAACGTATCTGGTGATGGCGACCTGTTTCCAAATCGACTTCAAGCATATTATATTTATCGGAACGGGCTATTAGCTTATAATGCAAAATAGCTAGTTTAGAGTTGGGTTTCTCCGCGTCATAGGCATACGACTTGTTCTGTTTTTCGTTCCGCACCAAGTAATGTTTCAATGTTCCTTCTGCCTGTTTTGGCGCTTCTTTTACGACAGCCCAATACGTTTTGCTTATTTCTTTATTCTTAAACATATCATTCAGCCGGGCAAGAGCCTTGCTCGTTTTGGCAAACACGACGATACCGCTTGTGGGACGATCGAGCCTGTGTGTAACACCGCAGAATACATTCCCTTGTTTATTGTATTTTTCTTTCAGATATTCCTTCACAATCTCCGAAAGGGGCTTATCTCCTGTCTTGTCGCCCTGTACAATTTCCGATACAGTCTTATTGACTATAATGATATGATTATCTTCGTATAAAACAGTCATTATTCTTAAAATAAAATGCAAAGAAAAACCTTTCGAACGAAAATCGAAAGGTTTTTCTACTAATATCCAAAAATTAATTATAGAGCCGTTGCTTTCACTCTTTCTTCATGAGACATAGCTGCCAATCTTTTCACTTCGTTAATTTCAAGCCCTAATCCTTCCGCAACTCTTGTACCGTATTCGGGATGAGCCTTGTAAAATATAGCTGCCTGGCGAAGTTGGATACGTTTATGAGCATTTTTTATATGAGCAACAATATTACCCACCAGATTCGTTTTGTCGTAATCGGATAAAACCCTTCCGTATAAATCTCCGGCCTGAACATAATCGACATCAGACACGACATATTCATGGCGTGCAGCCATTCCCGCAACATCAACCGGAGGCGCGGCATATTTTTTATCCGGTGCAGGGCCATCAAAACTATTCGGATAGTAATTTGGTCCGGTATAACTATGCATATTCATAGCACCATCGCGCTGATATGTGTTCACCTGTGCTTTCGGGGCATTTACCGGGATCATATCAAAATTAGTTCCCAATCGATGACGGTGTGTGTCCGGATAACTGAATACACGGCCTTGAAGCATCTTATCCGGCGATACGGCAATTCCCGGAACGAGATTACCCGGTGAAAACGCTGCTTGTTCCACTTCCGAAAAGTAATTTTCAGGATTACGGTTCAACACCATCTTGCCAACAGGGATTAACGGATAATCCTTTTGAGACCAAACTTTTGTTACATCAAATGCATCAAACTTATATTGAGCGGCTTCTTCGGGTTTCATTATCTGTACGTATACGCTCCATGACGGAAATTCACCTCTCTTTATACTATCAAATAAGTCGCGTGTGGCATGATCGGGATCTGTTCCCGCCAGCTCGGCTGCTTCTTGTCGTGTCAGGTTTTTCACACCCTGGTCGGTTTTGAAATGTAACTTGATCCAGTAATGCTCCCCTTTTTCGTTATACCACATATAAGTGTGGCTCGTAAAGCCATGCATATGACGATAGGAATACGGCGTACCTCTATCGGTAAATAAAATAGTTGCCTGATGCACACTTTCGGGCGTTAAAGACATAAAATCCCAGAATGCATCCGCATCATCCAGATTAGAGGCCGGATTCTTTTTCTGAGTATGAATAAAATCAGGGAATTTAATAGCATCACGGATAAAAAATACAGGGGTATTATTCCCTACCATATCATAGTTTCCGTCTTCTGTATAAAACTTAACCGCAAATCCGCGAGGATCTCTTGCCGAATCCGCAGAACCACGTCCGCCTCCTACCGTAGAGAAACGTACAAATACTTCCGTTTTCTTTCCCACCTGAGATAAAAACGCAGCATGAGTATATCTTGTCAGGTCATTCGTCACTTCAAAATATCCATGAGCACCCGCTCCCTTTGCATGAACAACGCGTTCCGGAATCCGCTCACGATCGAAGTGTGATAACTTCTCTACCAAATGAGTATCGGATAAAAGTGTTAAGTGAGGATTTTGAGTGGTAACAGATGCTTGATCATTATCTACAGGAATACCTTGATTGGTTGTCATTCTTTTTCTTTTCTCTTCCATGGTTTAAGGTTTTTTATTCTGCAAAATGTTAGTTCTCTACTATTATAATTATTAACACCTTAATTCCGGTTTTGTTCAGTTTATTTACACATAAAGACAGAGGATAAACCGATAGATTCACCCTCTCAATATATAATTTTGAAACCTTCTTATTTTTTTGCAGCAGCCTGTACTGTGGATAAAACGCGAAGAAAATTCTTCCCCCATATTTTTGCTATATCTTCATCCGAATAGCCTCTTTCTAACAACTTGACTGTTATATTGATCATATCGTTGCTGCCATTACAACCGATAATGCCCCCACCGCCATCAAAGTCGGACGCAATACCTACATGATCGATACCTGCTACTCTGACTGCATGATCGATATGTTCAATAGCATCCATCAGGCTAGCCTTGCTTTTATCTTTATTCATAAATAAGTCGACAAGGCAAATTTGCGCGACACCCCCGTTTTTGGCTAAAGCCTGTAGTTGTTTATCGGTGAGATTGCGATCATGGTCACACAGCGCCTTTACAGAAGAATGTGATGCAATGATAGGTTGAGTAGATAATGCAATCACATCATAAAATGTCTTCTCACTCACATGTGATATATCGACAAGAATACCCACGCGATTCATTTCCTTTACCACTTTCTTGCCAAAACTGCTCAATCCGTTCCATTCCGGCTGATCGCTAGACGAGTCACATATATCATTCGGCTTGGTATGGCATAAAGTGATATAATTTACACCTCTGCCTTTAAACCGGGCAACGTTGGCAATATCCTTACCTATTCCATATCCATTTTCAATACCTATGAATATAGCTTTCTTTCCTTCAGCTTTGAGCCTTACAAGATCGTCCGCGGTGTATGCAATGCCACAAACATCCTTGTTTTTTTCTACCTGAGTATATATGCCATCTATCAAACCATCTATTTTTTGCACGATCTTTTGTGAAGAAATTTCATCTCTTGGGCCTTGTGCTGTATAGGCTGCAAAGAATATCGCATCGAGCATGCCCTCCTCCATTTTAGGGATATTGACCTGATTATTCTCCCTTCTACCTATATCAAATCCTTCTTTTTTAAATTCTAAAGGAGTATCGCAATGGGTATCTACAGATAACATATTTTGGTGTAGCTCCTTAGCCCGATGATATAATCCTGCCTGCTTAACAATATGATCAAATATTTTCAACATAGTTATATCTCCGCCTGCAATATGTCCTTCCGGATGCCACTGTACACCCAAAATAGTGCGATTTGGATAGGCTTCTATAGCTTCAACTATTCCATCTGGAGCATATGCTACAGTCCTAAAATCAGGAGCAACATCTTTTACTCCCTGATGATGAAATGAATTAACAAGAACTTCCGTTGTATTTAATATTTTAAATAATTCCGAATCCCTTGCAATAGACACAAGGTGTGTTCCTTGCTCTTTTGGTTCTGTTTGCCGGTGTTTGATTATGCTATCTTTATGCTGGGAAGGTATATCCTGATAAAGCGTACCACCAAAAGCAACATTAATAGCTTGCTCGCCACGGCAAATACCCAAAACCGGAATATTACGGTCTGTAGCCAATTTCAACAAAACAAGATCGTAGATATCCCGTATAGAGTCTATATCATTCATATCAGGAATAACATCCTCTTTATAATATGATGGATTAAAATCTTCACCACCTGTCATAACAAGTCCGTCAAGATTCTTGACAATATTCCTTAATACTTTACTATCCGTCATCGCCGGAATAATTACAGGAGTTCCTCCGGCCCTGAGTATTGCCTGAATATATGTTCCGGGAACGCTCGATCCTCCACTCTTACTCCTACTGGCAGATACGCCTATAAGTGGAGAATATTTTGCTTTAACACTTACATTTTCAGAATCTGTCAGCTTATATAACCCAGTCAAATCCTGAGCCTTCACAAAACAGATACATACCAATGCAATGAGTACAAAAGATACAGTTCTTTTCATCTTTTAATAATATTAGTCCGATTCTACAGTTACAATCCGTCTCTTAACCCAATCTTTTCCTTCCGTTAGCCGTGTTACAAGCATCGCACATACAACATTTCCGGTTGAATTGAGCAGTGTAGCCGGAATATCCACTATTGCACTAATGATAAGTAATGCTCCTGCAAGCTGAGGAGAAAAACCAAAAACAGAGCAAATTAATAATTCTCCCGTCATTCCACCGCTGGGTATTGCGCCCATTACTGCTCCTACCAACAAGGCTACACCAATAATCATAAAAATATTTGAAGAAGTAGTCAACTCTTGTCCGAAAATAGTAAGCAGGAATATTATCTTCAGCACACCTGCCATTACTGAACCATCTTTATGAATATTAGTACCTAAGGGAATAACTGTCTCGGCAATACTATCGGGTATTCCCATCTTTTTCGATGCTTCAATATTCACAGGGATACACGCCGCACTGGAAGATGTTGCTATAGCAGTAAGCGAGGGTGTCAATATATTTTTCCAAAAAGCGAGAAACCCTTTTTTCCCTCCCGCCAATAGGACATATATGGAATTTAATCCGAAAAATGCAATAGCAGTGAGGATAAGATAAAGAATAAAGACATGCATGTATCCATTCAATATTTGTCCTCCCAGCCTACCTACCGTATCGGCAAAATAACATCCCAGCCCTAATGGTGCAGCCTTCATAATAATTCCCATCATTTTCATAATAACAGAAGCTCCCGAATTTAAAAAATCAGCAACGACCTTGCCTTTTTCTTTAGAATATGAAGTAGCAAGTCCCAGAAATGTAGAAAATATGATTAATGGCAACAGATTAGACTTCGTGAAAAGCAAATGAAAATCGGATACTGTAAACAAATTGACAAAGACTTCGGCCGAAGACAATTGTTTGATGGATTGATCGGGCAAAGATGCCATCAGATCGGACTTATCGATTCCACCCAGGGGATTATATATCAATGTGAAAACATATGCAACAATAGCGCCGATAATGGCAGTGAGCATGAATACGAAAATAATATTGCCTATTACTTTGCCTACCATATTGGATTTCCTCATGTTGTATATAGACGAGGAAACGCTCAATAAAACAAGAGGTACTATGAGAGCAAACATTAGATTAAGAAAGAGATTTCCTATAGGCTTCACAACGGCAGTGGCCTCTCCAAAGAAAATTCCGCATAGTCCTCCGATAAGAATGCCGCAAAGGAGAATTAGCGTAAATGCATAGTTCTTTAAAATACTCATCGATTAGTTTAATTTGAAGAGACAAAAATAGTTATGAATTATGAATAATAGCAATTAATTCCAAAAAATTACTTGGTATGCAAGAAAGTTGAAGTTTTTTCGGTTCGTATCTTGTCAATATAAGAATTTTGCCTATATTTGCACCGCAATTGCGAGATGGTGATCGTAGCTCAGTTGGTTAGAGCGTCGGATTGTGGTTCCGAAGGTCGCGGGTTCGAACCCCGTCTTTCACCCAACAAAAACAAACATTTGATATAAGTCGCTAACTAAGGCGGCTTATATTTGTCTTTAGAAGCGGCAAAGTTCATTATTATGTAGAACACCCTCTACATAACTTTAAATATCTCTATCTTTGGAGGTAAAATCTAATTTGTTTATCCACAACAAACTAAAATTACAAAAATGACAAGCCTGAGTGTCTTTATATTTGGCGTTTTCAACTTTTTCATAATGTATCTGGCTGTATACAGTTATAAAAAAGATTGGCGTGAATCTTTTATTTTAGCGGCTCTTTATTTAGGTGTTTTCATATGGGGATTAACAGAGTTTCTTAGCTTATTTAATATCCTAAATTTTAACGGAGTTATATGCGGATGGATATTTTACGATGTAGGCATACTGTCTTTTCTCTTTACTAAATACAAAAACAAATCATTATCAACACCTAAAATATCATTAACTTGCTTAAAGTGTTGGGAGTTTTATTTTATTGGCATTTTGTTAATAACTACTTTCTTTCTGGCGATTATCTACCCTCCTAGCAATTGGGACTCAATGACATATCATTTACCTAGGATTGAACATTGGATTCAGAATATGAGTTTGAGTCATTATAATACATCAATACCCAGACAATTATACTCGGCTCCATTTTCAGAAATCGTTATATTACACGGTAGGCTATTGTCCGGGGATGATTGGCTCATGAATCTTGCTCAGTGGTTTGCATTCTTAGGAGCCATTATAGGAATATCAAAAATAGTAGCCGATTTTGGCTTAAACAGAAAATCACAAATAATTGCAGCTCTTTTTTTTGCCACCTTACCGATGGCAATATTACAGGCTTCGAGTACTCAAAACGACTTAGTGGAAACATTATGGATTATTTGTTTAGCCGAAAGGTTTTTAGCTTGGCGGAAAGAGCCTAAACTACACTATAGTATTGATTTTGGTATTGCTTTAGGTTTAGCTATCTGTACAAAGGGAACAGCTTATCCGATCGCTTTTGCTTTTGTCGTTGCATATGCTATAATGAGTATAAGACAATATCGAACTAAGTTAATCGGGGCATTATGTGCGGCAATAATTTGTTTAATGTTGAATGTACCTCATTATATCAGGAACTATGTTACTTTTAATAACCCGATTGAAGCTTCTGATAAAACAATGGCTTCACCTTCAATCGAATCCTTTTTAATAAGCCTATTCTCAAATATATATGTGAATATCTCTATCCCTGTGCCTAAGTCTAATGAAATCAATGAACAATTATTTAAGGTTGATGAAAATATTTATCCTTATGGTAGTATATATGTCTATTCTAAGGATAAATGGCTAAAAGAACGTGGAGGAATGCCATTTTTTCATGAAGATTTTATGAAGAATACGTTTCATACAATCTTTATTATTATTACTTTTATTTCTGTTTTTTATATAAAAAAGAAAAGATATGTCCAGTATTCATTAATAGTTCTGGCTTGTTGGGGCATGTTCGTACTATGCATTCCGTGGCAGCCATGGATAACACGATTACAAACTCCACTTTTCGCATTATCTGCACCTCTTTTCGCATTTATGTTCAACAGGATAAGATATACGAAATTAAAAACATTTTGTTTGCTGATGCTTTGCGGTTTCTCCTTATTGCCATTATTCTTTAACAGAACACGACCTTTGTTATCTTTTCAAGCTATTCCAATAGTTGAAGAATGGACTTTAAATAAAATGTTCTGGAATACAAGCCGGGATGAATTGGTATTCTATAATTATCCGGGTACATATCAAGACTACACAAGTGCATGTTACATCATTTCCAAAACGAACACGACTGATATAGGTCTTATTATAGGCGGCGATACATGGGAGTATCCATTATGGCGATACATGAGACACACAAAAAGCGTGACACCTCAGATTAATCATGAAGTCTCGGATTCAATATATTTAAAGGCTAATACTCTCTTTATATTAAATCGCTCAAATAATATTGTAGATATCAATGATAAAAATAAAGATATCCCATTTGTATATCAGAGAGATGTATCACAATGGGTTATTCTTTATCCGTATAATAAGTAATTTCTTAGAATTCTAATTATTTGATTTTTATCAAATATTATCCTTAGCTTCGCAAGTGTACCGCCCTACCAATGACGCGTAAAAGCCCTTTTGATACAGCCTCTTTTTATTTTTAGCCAATCATTCCAGTGCCTTATAATACTTCAACTGATAATCGGGAAAAAGATCCGGATGGAACACTTTTGCAAAATCCTGCAATATATAATCGGGATGAATCGGCAGATCGTCATAGTAGGTCGAATATGACGTATTACATCCATATATATTCTTTTCTTTGAAAGCCCTGAAATAAGAATATGGTTTATATTCCTTTTCCAAGCTATTGTATGTAATATCATCGGATGCAAAATACCTGATCAACCAAACATCTGCTTCTCCGGCTCTATCAAGAACAGCCTCGAAAGAAAGAGGAAGGAATGTAGCCGTATTATCATCGGCCCACAAATAATCACCTCCTCCATCGGCAAGCATATTAGCCATATAGCTTTTCCCTCCGGGCATATTCCAGCTTCCCATATAACGCATATCGGTGAATACCGCCGGACGTTTTGATGCTTCAGATGCAAGCTTTTTTATATTATTGTAATTAGTCACAGTAATATTAAAAAGAGAATCCGCCAATTGTTCCTTGTCTATAAAAAGTGAATAGAAACGGATCCATTCGGCTCGTCCCAATGGATGAGGTTCTGTATAATCGGGAGTCTCTATGATGGGGATATTGGTATTAGTTACACTACCATATGCCTGTCCACTGATTGGGGATGTAAGAATTGCATCGGGAGATAACATAATAATCTTTTCCACATCGGGATTGCTTGCCATGCCCAAGTCTGTTATCGCCCCAGCCTTAACACCTTCAATTATCTCTTCTGTTTTAATATATTGAGGCTCACAGACCCCTTTAACAATACCAATAGAAGCAAGCTCTTTCAATGTAGAGCAATGGATTGCATTGTAAGCCGCCACGTTACTCAAAGGTACTCTAACCACTGTACCTTTAGGCAAATCAGCGGGTAATTCCCTGTCTTTTTTCACCAAAATATACTTTTGAAGAAGCTTGGTTGTATCCCAAGGATTTACAACCGAAACTTCTGTATAATCAGTAAACTTTTTTACCTGAAAGCCCTTGGCATAGTGTATCTCATAACTATCCTTTACCGACTTACCGTCCTGATTGGCAGGCTTACTATTACAGCCTGCCAATATCAGGATAAAAATAATAGAAAGATATAGTCTTACCATGGTTGTTTTACTTCGTTTCGGTCAGGAAAAAAGCTCCCATTGGATTGAGTCCTTCACTGCTGAATTTGGTTTTATATTCTCCTTTTGAAGAAAATACGTATACCGATCCCTTTGTCACATAATCTGTTGTCGATATATAAATATCTGAATTGCCCGGATCGACAGATATTACACTTGCCTTATCTAAAGCTGTTGCCGATGGAGGTGTCACAAAGCTTTGTTTTACAACTTCACCTTTAGTAATATCATAGTAATATAGCTTTGCCGCGACAGTAGATGAATAATCAGTTGGATCGGTATAACTAAGGAGAAGTTTATCTCCACTTACAGCCATTTGAGTCGCAATATCTGTTCCTATCACAGATACAGCCTTTGTTTCCGGATTAATTTTTTGTAAAACAGGTCTTACTGTACCATAATCACCTTTAGAAATAACATAAATATTATTATACTTATCATTGGCGATTAGATCCGGATTGATGCCTACCTTTATTTTTCCGGTTTTAGTAAATGTCGCCAAGTTAATCACCGAGATAGAATCACTTTTATTTCTGGAATTGGTAACATAAAGATTATTATTAACTATAACCATCTGTTCTGGAAAAGAACCGGATTTTACCTGATTATCAACAGCCATCGATGTAGTATCTATACGTAATACATAACCACTCTGCGTAGTTACATATACTTTTCCATTATAAGCTTTTGTAAAACGAGGCTCCATCGGTTGATCTCCATTTTTCGGGTCAATTGTTTTTAACAATTTAGCCGAACGATCTGTAATAAATATCTTATTTGAACCAGTTACGGTTATATACATCTTAGAACCGTATATAGTCATATCCTGTCCCTGATCGCCAAGAATCTGGCCATTTTTATTATAAAAAACATCTGCTGTAACAGTTTTTGTATCTACATTGTAGTATGAAAGTTTCGCATCATTATCTCCCCAGTTTCCATTATTCAGGATATAAATTCCGGTAGTAGTAACTTCCGGTTCTATCCATGGCTCATTATTGTCATCAGATTCACATGATGTAAAGCCAAGTGCTAAGAGGGAGAACAGAGCTCCCTGTAATAATAATTTTCTCATCTTATAATTGTTATTTAGTTAAAATTTGTACGATACTGAGAATTTTAATGACCGTCTTGGCATAGGATAAAATGCGATGACATCATAATTCTCATTCCATAAGTTTAATATATTACCTTGTATAATTAATTCATTATCTTTCAATTTCAATTTTCGGAACAGGGATATACTATGATCTGTATAACCTTTCACCTCATTTTCTTTATAATTTGTCAATTTCGAGTACCTGTCACTTGTCGCTATCATTGTGTACGAAAAATTCACCAAAGGATTGTTAAAAGTCAAGGTTGCTGCACCCGAGTGCCTAGGCGTATAAGGAAGTTGGTTTTTATAAGTCGGCTCAGACTTAGACATATCCTGTGCCTGCGTATAATTATATGTGATAACCAGATTCAACCCCATCTCTTTCTTTATTTGAGAGTTTGCCGCCAACCGCAAGTTAATACCCTTTATCTCCACATCGCCTACATTCGATGTGGTAGCCAGAAACATACTTGGAGTAATTATAATTTTATCCCCCACCCTGTTATAATAACCATCTATGGAAGCATTGACATAATTATCAGGGGTTCCGCCAAATTCGCCTACCCATGTAAGCCCGAGATTAAATTGTTTTGCAGATTCTGCTTTCAGTTTCTTTTCCACTGATGGATAATATAACTCCGTAAATGTCGGCACGCGATATACATGTTTAAACGAAGCTCTTACACGTAAGTTTGCCGATTCGACAGGCTGATATGACAATCCCATTGACGGCGATAATTTTTTATAGACAGTATTACCACTATTATTTTTTACCTTTTCAGAAATGTAAGTAGCCAACAAACCTGAAGTAATAGTCAGTCTATCCGGTTTATACTTAAATGCGAATGCCGTATAAGAATGATAGCGACTAGGATCGGCAAGGTTATCACCAAACTGATCGGCCTCTTTATTCAGATTATTGTATGATAAATCTTCAGCAGTAGAGAAATCTATTCTATCATTTAACTGAAACAACAAAACATTCGACAGATAAACTTCCTGCTCTTTATATTTATTGGTCAATTTACCTCCCTGATATTTCTCATGTATATCCTCATAGCGGGTATAGTTGTAATCATATTTGGCCTGCGTCTTTAGTTTGAATCTTCGACCAAAGTCCTTTTTATATGACATCTGGGCAAAGAAGTTTTTATCCCACAAACGCTCGGCGGCATAATCTTCGCCGACAACAATACTTCCCGGTAAGCCGCGTTCGGAATCGAAGTAATAAACTTTAGTTTTCAGTTGTCCCGACTTCCCAAAATCGCTAAGGAAGTTTAATTCTGTCCGATATATATCCACATCGCTGTTTCTACGTTTTCTATCAGGTATTATTTTGTCATACTCCCCCGCGCTAAAAGGGTAGTTCCCATCCGCGCGTTGCCAACTTCCATTAGCTGTCGCGGCAAATGTTTTATTTATTTTGTATTTGTAGTCTATTACCGGATTGAACAGCCCGAAAGATCCACTTGTCACTTTTGCATAGCCTGCATATCTTTTATCCGAGAAATCAGGTACAACGGTTTCCAGATTCAATACCCCTACAGAAGAGAAAGCCCGGGCTGTTTGAAAGATATCATCCGATTGACCTATATCGAGGGATATCATTGACACATTATCCAAAGCAAAACGCCCTATATCGACCTGTCCGGATTGGATATTGGACACAAGAACCCCATCATAGCTCACTGCTGTGTATTCAGCGCCCATACCACGAATGGAAACCGTCTTGAGCCCTCCTATCCCACCATAATCTTTCAACACGATACCATTGAACCTTTTTACAGCATCGGAAACTGATTGTATCCCTTGCTCCAAAAGATCATCATTGGTTATTACCTGCAATAAATTTGTAGAACGGGAAATGGAAGGTTTCGTGTTAGCAGAAATTTCTACTTCAGATAGATTCTGAGTTTTAATAGTATCATTACCCTGTGCCTGCACAGCAGTGCAAACCAATGAAAAGAAAATGAATAGAAGAATTGAAAACCTCATCCGCGCAAAGCAATTCAATTAAACAATTGCTTTCGAGAAGAACAGAGAAAAGAAATATCTTTGCAGTGTTTCTTAAGCTTCATTCCTCGAAAGCTGTCCGAATATTCACTTTGCAGGTCTTCTGACTTACTCCAACTTGTACACCTTCCCGTTTTTATCAGTGGTTATTATACAAGCCTTTCAGAGCTTACAGCAGCGGGTCTGTTCAGGATTTGCACCTGATTCCCTTTTCATCCTTGCGGAACAAAGCTATGCAAAAATAAGAATAAGTTATGTAATAGACTAATTAATTACAGCAAATTTAAATTCAGGAGTAATTTGATACATTCTTGGCAGATTATCAAAGTCAATATTTTCAAGATCATTCCCCAAAGCTGTATCTACAATAACTACATCCAGATCATTCAAATGAACAGGGACAGTACTTCTTGCTATGTTATTTTACAATTTGGGCTGGCATGAAATAAATAGCAAGAAATATAGAACTGAAAAAACAAATCTTTTTCATTTATGTAGCGAGCTATTGCCCTGTAATGTTTCTAACAAGATAACAATTCTGTTATACAAATGTTTAAACTATCTTCCCAATCCGGAATAGATAAATTGAATACAGACTTTATCTTCATTTTGTCAAGGACACTATATTGCGGTCTTTTAGCTTTTGTCGGATATTGCTCCGTCGTAATAGGATTTACTTTACAGGAAATACCGGCATACTTATGTATGGCAATTGTGAAATCATACCATGAAATAACGCCTTCGTTCGAATAATGGTAAATACCCGCTTCAAACCCATTAGCTTCACTAAAATCAAGTATTTTAATTATAGTACGGGCCAAATCGGCCGCATTAGTCGGGGTTCCGGCCTGATCGGCTACAACATTCAATTCATCGCGTTCTTTTCCATATCTTATCATCGTTTTCACAAAGTTATTGCCAAAGACAGAATATAGCCAGGCCGTGCGGATAATAATACTTTGGGGACAGGTTTCTAATAAGATTTTCTCTCCCTCTTGCTTCGATTGTCCATAAACAGACTGAGGGTTTGTTGCGTCTGTCTCTTTATATGGACTTGAAGCCGTTCCGTCGAATACATAATCTGTGGAAACATGTATAACTTTGGCTCCATTGTTCGTTGCTGCAATACCTAAATTAGCCACAGCATCGCAATTGATCTTATAACATAAATCTACATCATCCTCTGCTTTATCTACCGCAGTATAAGCAGCACAATTGACGATATACTTTATGTTATTCTCTTTTAAATAATATTCTACAGCTTCGCGATTTGTAATGTCAAGTTCATTTACATCGGTAAAGAAGAATTTGAAATTATCTTCGTGATGCGCGGAAACTCTTTTGATTTCACTACCCAACTGACCGTTAGATCCGGTTACGAGTATATTTTTTTGAACAAGTTCGAACTGAAAAATATTTTTCGCAGTTTCATCTTGATCATCAGTTTGTTTATTTCCTGAGAAAAAAGCCATTATAATTTTATTAAAGAAAATGATTATCCGCAAACTTACCACAAAAAACAATGTGATAATAGTACAACAAAAGTAACAAACTTCTACAGTAGTCAGTAGTCAGTAGTGAGCGCTCAGAACTTAGAACTTAGAACTTAGAACTTTTTAACTAAAATGTAACAAACTTCTACAGTGAACAGTAGTTAGTAGTTAGTAGTGAGCGCTCAGAACTTTTTAACTCCTGCTTTTTAACTAAAAAGTAACAAACTTCTACAGTCAATTAGCCATTAGCTGTTAGCCGTTAGCTTATAGCCTTTGTCGCTTCGCGCCATTGTTGACTGATGGCTGATAACTGTTGACTGTTATTGTCGCTTTGCGCCATTTGCTAATTTGCTAATTTTCAAATTCGCTAATTTTCTCATTTTCAAATTGTCTATTATAGATAAAACCAGCACCGAGCAATGATTCACTTCTCACTTTTCGTTTTCTTATTGCTTTCCGCTTGTAACAGCTTCCGTAGATATCTTTTTGATTAAACCTTGAAGCACGTTACCCGGCCCTAGTTCTACAAATTCAACAGCACCATCAGCAACCATATGCTCAACAGATTGAGTCCATTTTACAGGAGCAGTCAATTGCGCTATCAAATTAGCCTTTATAGTAGCCGGATCTGTTTCTCCTTTTGTTGATACATTTTGATAGACAGGACATACCGGCGCTGTTATTATAGTAGCGTCTATCGCTTCAGATAATTCCACTTTAGCAGGTTCCATCAAAGGAGAATGGAATGCTCCGCCCACTTTCAGTTTAAGAGTACGCTTTGCTCCCGCTGCGAGTAGCAATTCACAAGCCTTATCTATTCCTGCATTTGAACCGGAGATTACGATTTGCCCCGGACAGTTATAATTGGCAGGGACAACCACTTCGCCTGATATAGAAGCACATACTTCTTCTACTTTAGCATCCGGTAAATTAAGTACCGCAGCCATAGTCGAAGGATTTAGTTCACAAGCTTTCTGCATAGCTAAAGCTCTTTTATATACAAGCTTTAATCCGTCTTCGAACGATAAAGCTTCTGCTGCTACCAACGCGGAGAATTCACCCAAAGAGTGACCGGCTACCATATCCGGTTTAAAGTCAACACCCATAGTTTTAGCTAATATCACTGAATGAAGGAAAATTGCAGGTTGAGTAACTTTTGTCTGACGAAGATCTTCGTCCGTACCGGCAAACATTAAATCTGTAATACGAAATCCAAGAATTTCATTTGCCTTTTCAAACATTTCTTTGGCGACAGGAGATGTTTCGTACAAATCTTTACCCATTCCTACAAACTGAGCTCCTTGCCCCGGAAATACAAATGCTTTCATTTTAAATATTTAATAGTTTATAAGCGATTAAAATTCAGCGGGCAAAATTACTAAATTTAATTCTTTTATCAGAATAAAACATTTTTTATTTTTTCCCGCGAATATAAAACAAATGGCAGCTATTTTTCCAGCTGCCATTCTATCAATTAGTTGAAAACTTCATCCAATATCTTAGCGAGGCGGAGCCCTCCTCTTTGCAGTTGCAACTCCATCACATACTTGTATTTATAACTATATCCGTATGATAACTCATCACCATTTTTGATATTAGCATAAATATCGTTTGCCAGGACATAAGTATCGTACATCCAATCGTCCAATGTTCCGGCTTGGAGTTCTTGCTTCTTTTCCTTTTTTATAGAGTTTAATATATTGGCATATTCAGTATAACTGTACCCTTCGTTATCTACAATCTTAGAGTCCCATACCGAATGTATATTTGTTGGGCTTCTAAACCATGTTACCGAAATTTTATTTCCACCCAAATCTTCTTCTCTGCCGGCATGCATAGGTTGATGAGCATCTCCCACCAAATGCACAAGGAAATAGAGAGCTATTCTCTTATCATTATCCGAAGAATTTTTGTTTTTCAGTATAGCTTCCAGCTTAGGTATCTCGCTATAAGTATTCTCCTGCGATATATTTTTGATGTGATTTATATAATCCTGTTTAGACAATCCTCCCGGAGCATTTACAAAATGCCATATATGCGTATGCTTCCATTGTCCGGTAGTATCAGACTTGATAAAATCAGCCCAATTAGCCCAATACGCCATTGGATATCCATCCAATAACTTATCGATTTTCTTCTTCGTTTTCGATTTTACATTTTTTTCCGCTATCTGAGCTATAACCCGATGCCCCGTTGTACCCCATGCTAATAATTCATGCGGCAACGCAATTCCTATTATAAGGGTTGCTATAATTAATAATCTTTTCATATTACGACATTTATAATTTTGATAAGAAGTCACACAGTTTCTTCACAGCCAATGCGCGGTGGCTTATTTCATTTTTAATATCCAGACCAAGTTCAGCAAAAGTCTGGGTATATCCGTCAGGACGAAAAACAGGATCGTATCCGAAACCTGCCGTACCATGTTCTTCCGTCAGGATGTCTCCATCTATACGCCCCTCAAACAAATGCTCTTCGCCATTCAATATCAAAGCTATTACAGTACGAAAACAAGCTTTGCGATCTGTCTTACCATCCAATTCTTTCAACAGCTTTTTCATATTGGCTTTAGCATCATGTCCATCGCCTGCATAACGAGCCGAAAACACGCCGGGGGCACCATTCAAGGCTTCAACTTCGAGGCCTGTATCATCCCCGAAACAATCGTAGCCATATTTTTCCTTCACATACCGTACCTTAATCAAGGCATTATCGATCAAAGTAGTACCTGTTTCCTCTATATCTTCATTGCAACCAATATCTTTAAGGCTGAGTATTTCAAAATTATCTTCGACTACGTCTCTTACTTCTTCTAACTTATGGGCATTATTAGTTGCAAAAACCAGTTTTCTTTTCATTTTTTCAATTGATTATATGCTTCCAAAGCTTTTTCCAGCACTGTAAGGGCACTACCCAAATCTTCCTTATTCAGCACATAGGCAATACGTACCTCATCCTTTCCTAGTCCAGGAGTTGTATAGAACCCCGAAGCCGGAGCCATAAATATAGTTTGACCCTCATATTCAAAATCCGAAAGACACCAAGCGCAAAATTTGTCCGCATCGTCGATAGGCAAACGGGCAACTGTGTAAAACGCCCCCATAGGGATTGGCGAATATACGCCCGGAATACGGTTTAGCGTATCTATCAAAAACTTGCGCCTTTCCACATATTCGTCATAAGTACCCTGTATATATTCGAGGCTGGCGTCCAGCGAAGCTTCAGCAGCAATCTGTCCTATCAAAGGCGGGCTCAATCGTGCCTGGCATAGCTTCATTACTGTTTTTCGAAGCTCTTTGTTCTTTGTTATCAGAGCGCCAACACGTATACCGCATTCACTATAACGCTTTGAAACAGAATCTATCAAAACTACATTTTCTTCTATCCCCACCAAGTGACAAGCTGAAATGTAAGGAGAATTGGTATAAATAAAATCCCGGTATACTTCATCCGAAAACAAGTACAGATCATATTTCTGCACAATGTTCTTTATTTGGTTCATTTCTGTCCGCGAATACAAATACCCGGTGGGATTATTCGGGTTGCAAATCAAAATACCTTTTGTACGTTCATTAATCAGAGCCTCAAATTTTTCGACCGGAGGCAAAGCGAAACCTTCATCAATAGAAGAAGACACTGTGCGAATCACAGCGCCTGCGGATGCTGCAAAAGCCATATAATTAGCATATGCAGGTTCGGGAACAATAATTTCATCACCAGGGTTAAGGCATGCCAAAAATGCAAACAACACAGCTTCAGAGCCACCTGTGGTTACAATTATATCATCGGTCGATACATTTATATTGTACTTTGCATAATAACCAACTAGTTTTTCCCTATAAGAGCGATTACCATCGCTTGGACTATATTCTAAAATAGTTCTGTCAATATTGCGTATTGCGTCTATGGCTTCTTGCGGGGTTGGTAAATCCGGTTGACCTATATTCAGGTGATAAACTTTCAACCCTCTGGCTTTGGCTGAATCCGACAAGGGAGCCAGCTTCCTGATAGGAGAACTCGGCATATCCAATCCTCGTTGCGAAATTTTCGGCATAATTATGATATAAAAATAAGTCGCAAATATACAAATTATCAGAATAGAGTTTGCAGCTTTTTGTTTATGTTTTTCTTCTATATATTATAACCTTCAATATCAAAGATTATGAAAACCTTTAAATTTATCCCTTTATTCTTTTTTATCTTGCTATCATGCTCTTCCGACTACGCATCCATTCCTGAATTACCGGATGCCAAGCCAATAGTTATGAAAGCTCAATTTGAGAATAAACTGAAAAACAATAATATGTTCGCTTTTGACCTGTTTAAGGCTACTTATAAAAATGAAAATAAAACCAATATTTTTATTTCTCCTCTAAGTGTAGATATGGCTTTGGGTATGACATGGAATGGCGCCGCAGGAGAAACAAAAACAGAAATGCAGGCAGCATTACGCAATCAAGGTTATACAGCAGAAGACATCAACGAATATGCTAAAACGTTACGCGAGGCATTAATAAATGCAGATCCTTCAACTAAACTGGCTATCGCCAATTCGATCTGGACTAGATCCGGCTTCAACCTAGAACAACCTTTTATTGATGTGAATAAAACAAACTACAATGCAGAAGTGAAAACCTTAGATTTCTCCTCGCCAAACGCAGTCAAAGAAATCAATAATTGGTGCGCGACGAACACAAATAATAAAATCACTGAGATAATAGAGACCATCCCTTCTAATGCAGTAATGTACCTCATTAATGCAATCTACTTCAAAGGCATCTGGAAATATCAGTTTGATAAAAAGTATACACAGGTTTTACCGTTTACAAAGGAGAATGGTACAATTCAGGATGTTAAAATGATGAGTCAGACAGAAAATCTAGGCTACACAGCTGATGAGAATGCCCGTTATCTGGAGATGCCATATGGGAACAAGGCTTTCAGTATGATCATTGCACTACCCCAACCCGAAAAAGACCTGAAAAATGTAATTCAGAATATAAACAGTGATTCGTGGAATTATGCGACAAAAAATATGCAAGTGAGATCAATCAACTTGCAATTACCACAATTCAAGTTAGAATGTGATTATGATATGGAAAAAACCATCTTGCCGGATATGGGCATGAAATTAGCTTTCAATCGTAGTCTCGCCGATTTTACAGGAATCAATAAAGGTAGAGGCCTTTTTATTTCAAAGGTCAAACATAAAACTTTCGTGGAAGTAAACGAAGAAGGAACAGAGGCCGCAGCAGTAACATCGGTAGAAGTGGGAGTAACATCGGTCGGAAATCCTCAGCCAATAAATTTCTCTGTTAATCAGCCTTTCCTGTTTACCATCAAAGAAAACAGCACCGGAGTCATCTTGTTTATCGGTAAAATTGGTGAAATTCCGGAATAAAAATAACATTAATAACGGTGTACTATTTCAATTACATCAGACCGGGACATTGCCCCCGGATTGATACCCGGTTCCCCTTCGGGAACAGGCTTGTTGTATTTTTTAAAATGTTCTATCCATCCGGCTGAGATTTCTCCACTTTCGGGAGATTTAAAGGTCATTATATTAAGAGGAAAAACAGGTTTTCCATCATTTGCTTTCAACAAAATTTCATAAACCAGTTCGGAGCAGTAATACGTATCATCACCCAATACAAAGCCGTTATCATATTCTTTCCCAATAAGGGACAAACCCTCTTCAATAGCTTTGGGTACGCAATGCCGGTATTCCGGCTTCAGACGTCCGACTACAGATACAGGCGGACACTCTTTTTCATTTTCAGGATAAAGATATTCACGCAAAGGAGTCTTAGTTACCTTTGGCCGCGTCGCTTCTATAACGAATACACTATCATTCTCATCGATGTAAACTATACCCACATGGGTGAATTGATATTCTTCGGCGCTTGTGGTAACTTCCTTTATCGCACTGCCCATATTTCCAGTACACGATTCCTGAAAAATCAAATCTCCGGTCTGTAACTTGAAATCATCATACTGAAAGCAATTTAAAGAAAGGATAATAAACAGAAACATTTTCATATACAACTGCATTTTAAATAAAAAATAAACCACCTTCAGGAGATGGTTTATTTAACTCATTATTATTTCTTAATTCCGTTCCTTTTCAACAGGGCATCTACGCTAGGCTCTTGCCCTCTAAACTTAATATATAAGCTCATAGGTTCTTCGGTATTTCCTCGTTGCAGAACGTTTTCCCGGAACGACCGCGCAGTTTCTTTATTAAAGATCCCTGTCTCATTGAACAAAGCAAAAGCATCTGCGTCCAATACCTCAGCCCATTTATAGCCATAATATCCGGCTGCATAGCCACCCGAAAATATATGAGAGAAAGAGGTTGACATATTCACATCTTGAGCAACAGGCAGTAAGGCTGTTTTATCCATAGCCTTACGTTCGAACTCTTTCACATCTCCGGTGTATGGTTGAGACAGTGAATGCCAAGCCATATCCAGATAGCCGAAGGACAATTGGCGGTAACATAAATAGCCGGCATTATAATTGGCTGCATCAACTAGTTTTTGAACCAATCCGGCTGGAATTTTCTCCCCTGTTTTGTAGTGCACGGCAAATTTATCCAGATATTCTTTTTGTGCCAGCCAGTTTTCCATTATCTGAGACGGTAATTCCACAAAATCGTGCAACACATTCGTTCCCGACAATGATTCGTATGTACATTTAGTCAATATACCATGAAGGGCATGCCCGAACTCATGCAAGAACGTTTCCACCTCATCGAATGTCAGCAAAGCCGGCTCGGTAGCTGTCGGACGCGTAAAATTCATTACAATAGATACATGAGGGCGCGAATCTTTACCCTTTTCTATATACTGTCCTTTATATTCAGTCATCCAAGCCCCTTGTCTTTTTCCTTCACGCGGATGGAAATCTGTATAAAGGACGGCAAGGAAATTTCCGTTTTCGTCCAACACATCAAAGGCTTCTACTTCCGGATGATACACCGGTATTTTCGTGTTTTTACGGAATGTGATACCATATAGATCGGTAGCCAGGCCGAACACCCCTTTCTTCACATTTTCCAGTTCAAAATACGGACGTACGACTTCGTCACTGACACTATATTTTGCATCTTTCAGTTTTTCTGAATAGTAAGCCCAATCCCAAGGTTGCAAATCGATAGCCTGCCCTTCCATTCCCACAGCAAAGCCTTCTACCAACTTTACATCCTCGCGAGCTGCTTGTCCGTATGCATTATGCAGATCGTCCAAAAGCTTGTAAACATGCTGTTTGTCTTTTGCCATTTTATTCTTTAGAATATATGACGCATAGTCCTGATAGCCGAGAAGTTTGGCTATCTCCATACGGGTTTTAGCTATTTCTTTTACGTTATCCTGATTGTCAAATTCGCCTCCGACAACACATTTTGTATTATATGCCATGTAAAGTTTTTCGCGGAGATCACGACGTGACGAATATTTCATAAAAGCAACATAACTGGGAGCCGATAAATCGAACATATACCCCGATTTACCTTTCCCTTTTGCTTTAGCCGCCGCTGCATCTTTAACCATTTGAGGCAAACCTGCCAAATCTGCATCACCGGTAAGAATCATCTCAAACTTATTCCCTTCTTTTAGTACATTCTGCCCAAAAGTAAGAGTAAGTTGACTTAGCTTGGATGATAATTCTTTATACTTATCTCTGTCCTGGCCAACTAACGTAGCCCCACTATTCTCGAAACTCTGGTATATCTTTTCTACTAACCTTATTTGCTCAGGATTCAGATTCGACTCAAAGCGTTTATCATATACCGCTTTTATTTTTTGAAACAAACCTTCATTCAGAGTTACTTCGTTTGAGTGTTGAGACAACTTAGGCTGAACGCGCTGTGCTATCTCCATCATTTCATCACCACTTTCAGCGCTCATCAAATTGAAAAAGACGGAAGTCACCCTGCTCAGCAATTTACCGGATTCTTCATACGGTAGTATTGTGTTCTCGAAAGTAGGAACAGCCCTTATCAGTACAATTTTATTGATCTCTGCCTGGTGTTCTTTTATTCCCTTATCTATTGCAGGTTCATAATGTTCGTTCTTAATCTTATCGAACGGAGGTGTATCGTATGGCGTCTTATACGCCGAGAAAAACGGATTTTGTGCTTGAATTAAATTCATCGTTAATGCAAAAAATAAAACAAATAGTATTTTCTTTTTCATAAAATAAATAGGCTATATAATTAGTTTTTATCTCCAAACCGTTATATCGTCGACAGAAAACCGGACTGTATCTTTAGCTTTCTCCGCAACCTTACCTATCGATACGAGTAAAACAGGAATATATCGCTTTTCATCGAGTTCCAAAGCCTGAGTCAATTCTTTTCTCATAAAGCCTCCTATCGGATTTGTATCATAACCATACGCTTTAGCCGAAAGCATCAATTGCATGGCTACGAAACCACAATCGAGCAATATAGATTCTCTGAGCCTCTCATCGGTATAGCTATCTCTGTATGAAGAAATAATTTCCAGCATTTGAGTTTTATAATCCTCTGTCATCAAACTGAAATTTACATTCGCTGATAATATTTTTTCTGCTGCAGAATAACTATCCATGTCTCCAAAAATAGCAATTACAGCTGATGACGTTTCCCATTGTAATTGATTGAACATCATATATGGTTTTATCAGCTCCTTACTTTCCGGAGTGTCGAAAACGAAAAAGCGCCATGGTTGAAGATTAAAAGAAGAAGGGGCTGTCATAGTATCCTGCAATATATTTCTCATTTCCTCTCTATCGATTTTTACTAAATCGTCATATCTTCTTATCGATGCACGCATCGCTAACAGGCGATTACTTTCATTTACTATATTTTTAATTTGCATAGTCGTTCATTTAAAAGTTCAGTTAGATATAAGCAAAGGTATAAAAACAATTCAATTGTTATATCTTTGCCGATCAATAAAGGAGTACGGTATACAAAAAGTTCACAAACTTGATATACTTTTTTTAATATTTATCCGTTATAAATTAACTAGAAATTACATTCGGGCTATGATTGACTATATCAAAGGAGAAATTACAGAATTAACACCAGCTTCTGTGACTATTGAAACTTATGGAATCGGTTATTTCATAAATATCTCATTGAATACTTATACAAATCTTTCGGGACAAAAAAACGCAAGGCTTTATATATACGAAGCTATCAGGGAGGACGCCCACCAGCTATTTGGATTCTTCGACAAACAAGAGCGGGAATTGTTTTTGCTCTTAATAAGTGTTCCGGGCATAGGAGCCAGCACTGCACGTATGATATTATCTTCGATGAACCCGCACGAATTAACCAACGTTATAGCGTCCGGGAACTCCGATATGCTAAAAACCGTAAAAGGGATAGGGCTGAAAACAGCTCAGCGTGTCATAGTTGATTTAAAAGATAAAATTAAGGTCAGTGGAATACAACCGGTTGAAATGTTTGCTACGGCTAATCCGGCAGGAGAAGAAGCCATTGCTGCTTTGGTCATGTTGGGATTTACACGACAGCCATCTCAAAAAGTTGTTGCGAAAATATTAAAAGATAAACCTGACAGCACCGTTGAACAGATCATAAAAACAGCGTTAAAAATGCTTTAATTTTCTTTATCAGGTTGAAAAAGTACTCCAAATATCTAATCATAACAGTACTCCTCGTAAGCTCTGTCAGTTCGTTTTCCCTTATTACATGGAAAACGGAATCTGATATAATATTATCCGGACAACCTCAACCTAACGACACTGTACCCCGTTATCCGGTAAAGAAAACACAAATAGAGACTTATAAAGATCTGAAAACAAACCCTCCGGTCGATCTTAAAGACCCAAGTAATGTAGTTAGAAAAATAGAATATGATCCGGCTAGTGGTTTATACATATTTCGCACAAAGATAGGGGATACGGAAATTGTAACCCCGTTTTCGTTGAGTGCAGACGAATATAAAGACTACACGCTCAAGCAAACTATGTCAGGTTATTTCAGAACCAAAAATACTGAAGCTTACGATAAGAAAGATGAAAAAGATGATTTTTCATTAAAAGATATAAATCTGAACCTGAATGTGGCCGATAAGTTATTCGGACCGGGAGGTGTAAAGGTCAGGACACAGGGATATATAGAGGCCACTATGCAATTGAAGCATAACAGTACCGACAACCCTACCCTGTCTGAGCAAAACCGAAGCCGGACTACTTTTGAGTTTAAAGAAGACATACAGATGAATGTGACGGCATCAGTGGGTGACAAGATCAACTTCGGGATGAACTATGATACCAAAGCTCTATTCGACTTCGACTCAAAAAAACTAAAATTAGGTTATGAGGGGAAAGAAGACGAAATAATAAAGCGAATAGAAGCCGGTAACGTAAGTATGAGCACGACCAATTCGCTCATAAATGGAGGGACTGCATTATTCGGAATAAATGCAGAGCTCCAATTTGGTAAACTCCGGATTAATACGGTAATATCGCAACAAGAATCTCAATCTCAAACTCTAAACACAAAAGGAGGTGTGCAAACCAACCAATACGAGTTTAAAGCGGACCAGTATGACGAAAACAGGCATTTCTTCTTAGCCCACTATTTCAGAGATACCTATGATGAAGCGATGAGTAAATTACCATACGTCCAGTCCCCGATCAATATTACCCGTATGGAAGTCTGGATTACAAATAAGAAATCAGATTACACCCAATCGCGGAATATTGTTGCTTTTGCTGATATGGCAGAACGGGATGTAATAAAAAACACCTCAAGATGGACAGGATCGGGTACCGTAAAAGCTCCATATAACAATGCAAACAACCTATATCAAATCATAACAAGCAGTTTTCAGGCAGCCCGGGATATTACACAGGTAACGGGCTTGTTTAATAACTATATCGAAAATGGATTGGATTACGAAAAAATAGAGAGTGCTCGTTTGCTGAGTTCTTCGGAGTATACTTATAATGCTCAACTAGGATATATTTCCTTAGCCTCTGCGTTACAAGCTGATGAAGTCTTAGCCATCGCATACGAATATACGATGGGCGGCACAACCTATCAGGTTGGAGAGTTCTCGACAGACATTGCCGGCAATTATGATAGCTCAAACAACAAATCAGGTGCATTGTTTGTACGCCTGTTAAAACCGGTCTCCTTGTCTCCGCGTTCATATACATGGGATTTGATGATGAAAAACGTATATTATCTGGGAGCTTCCAGCATACAACAGGATCGCTTCCGATTGAATATATCTTATCAGTCGGATACTGTAGGCAGATATATCACCTATTTGCCTGAAGGAAACATCAAAAATGAAATGTTGCTTAAGGTGATGAATCTCGATAATCTCAATTCTAACAATCAGGCAGTGTCGGATAATAAAGGGAACAGAGGCGATGGTATCTTTGATTTTGTAGAGGGATATACGGTCAAATCTCAAACAGGACGTGTTTTCTTTCCGGTAGTGGAACCGTTCGGAAAGCATTTGGCAAAGAAGATAGGCAATCCTTCTATTGCGGAAAAATATGTATATCAACAACTTTACGACTCTACACTGACCGTAGCACGTCAGATTGCAGAAAAAAACAAGTTCAAAATATATGGTTCGTATAGAGGATCGTCTACCAACAATGCCGAAATAGACCTGAATGCAACCAATATTCCTCAAGGATCGGTAAAACTCACGGCAAATGGAGTAACCCTTGCCGAAGGCGTCGACTATATTGTAGACTATATGTCGGGTATAGTGACCATCATCAACCAGAACTTACTGGACTCGGATGCAAATATACAAACCTCGCTGGAAGAAAGAGCGTTGGGTATGCAGCGTAAAACATTATTAGGTCTCAACCTGAGCTACGACATAAGCAAGAATTTCAATATAGGGGGAACTATTATGCATATGTATGAAAAACCCTTGACAACAAAAACAGTTATAGGAGACGAATCGGTAAAAAACACATTGTGGGGACTAAACACTTCTTTCAAAACCGAATCCATGTGGCTTACCAATCTTATCGATAAAATTCCATTTGTAAATGCCACGCAGCCATCTCATATCAATTTCTCCGCCGAATTTGCTCAAATGATCGCGGGACACTATCAAAGTAAAGATGCCGGAGGCTACTCATATCTGGACGATTTTGAGTCTTCCGAATCAAGAATAGATATAAAGAGTCCTTATGCGTGGTCTCTCGCATCCACACCTTTTGATAAATCGGCGAATGCCCTGTTTCCGGAAGCAGGAAAGACCAATGACATAGATTACGGAAAGAACAGGGCTATGCTATCGTGGTTTATGATAGACCCGCTGTTTACACGCAAAGGATATTCCCTTACGCCGGATCATATAAGAAATGACAAGGAGCAGCTTTCCAATCACTTTGTACGCGAAATCAATATATGGGAATTATATCCGAACAAGGATCTTAATAATACAGAATCCGCGACATTACCGGTATTAAATCTTTCATATTATCCGAATGAGAGAGGCCCTTATAACCTGGATGCAACCAAAATAAATGCAGATGGCAGCCTTCGCGACCCAAAAACACGCTGGGCCGGAATTACCCGGAAGATGGATGTCCGTGATTTTGAAGCCTCCAATATAGAATATATTGAGTTTTGGTTGATGGATCCTTTTGTATACAACAACGATGCCGGTAAACCTGAATACCACACCCGGGGTGGCGATCTTTATTTTAATCTGGGAGAAATATCGGAAGATATTCTCAAAGACGGGAAAAAATTTTACGAAAACGGTTTACCTGTAAACGACGATCCCACCGCATATGAATATACCATATGGGGAAAAGTGCCCACACGGCAATCTACTGTATATGCGTTCGACGATAATCTGGGTGCCCTGGCAAGGCAAAAACAAGACGTCGGGTTCAATGGGCTAAGCACAGCAGAAGAGTTTGATTTTCAGACATACAGAGATTACCTGACAGAATACCGTTCAAGGCTATCTCCTTCAGCAATACAAGAACTGGAAGATAATCCTTTTTCTCCGCTAAGAGATCCGGCCGGGGATATTTATCATTTCTATCGCGGAGCAGATTACGATCAGCAACAAACAAGTATCCTTGACAGATATAAATATTATAATAACACAGAAGGAAATTCTCCGTCGACAGATCAGACTGATGAAAGATATTCTACCGCAGCGCGTAATGTGCCGGATGTCGAAGATATAGATCAGGATAATACTCTTAATGAAAATGAGTCTTACTTCCAGTACAAAATAGAGCTTAATAAAGATAAAATGAATGTCGGCGAAAACTACATTGTCGACATGCAGGAAAGAACGGTACCACTTAGGGATGGAACAGAGGGTAAAATTAAATGGTATCAATTTAAAGTTCCCATCCGCAAGTACGACAAACGGGTAGGAAACATACAGGACTTTAAGAGTATCCGTTTCATGCGAATGTTTATGACAAACTTTGAACAGTCGACATATCTGCGTTTCGGAACATTACAACTTGTGCGCGGCGATTGGCGGGTATATGAGCAAGCTCTGGGCAAAGACGATACCAGCGGAAACGGGACAATTGACATTTCCACAGTGAATATCGAAGAAAATTCGGAGCGTAAACCTGTTAACTATTTATTACCTCCGGGCATAAGCAGGACAAACGACCCCCAACAAGCCCAACTTATAAAAGAAAACGAGCAATCATTATCGATGCGTGTTACGAACCTGGACCCGTCAGATGCACGCGCTATATACAAAAACACAACACATGACCTGAGACGTTACAAACGCATACAGCTCTTCACACATGCCGAAGATATGGAAAATGATTTTGACGGGCTTAAAAGAGGGGAACTCACCGTCTTTATGCGTTTGGGATCCGATTACAAAAACAACTATTATGAATACGAAATACCTCTGGTTGTCACACCCGCAAGCAGATATCCGGATAACACAACCGGTCAATATGCCGTGTGGCCTAAAGAGAATATGTTCGATTTCCCGTTGGATTTATTGAAAGATGTAAAACTGGAACGTAACAGGGAAAAACGAAAAGCCGGGTCTACCGTGTCTTATACAACTTTATATTCGACTTATGACCCCGAAAATGCGAACAATAAAGTGAGCGTAATCGGGAACCCGTCATTATCGGACGTCTACGTCATTATGATAGGTGTCAGAAACAACTCACGAATTGTAAGATCGGGGGAAGTATGGATAAACGAATTACGGCTGACCGACTTTGACGACGAAGGCGGATGGGCGGCACAAGGTAATCTGAATATTGCATTATCTGATCTGGGAACAATCAATGTTTCGGGAAGGAAAGAAACAAGTGGTTTCGGAGCTTTAGATCAGAGCCTGATGGAAAGGCGAAACAGTGACTACCATACCTATAGCATTGCGGCCAGTGTAGAATTAGGAAAATTCTTTCCTGAAAAAGCAAAAGTCAGTTTACCTCTTTATTATTCATACTCGAACCAGACCACCACCCCTAAATACGACCCATTCGATCAGGATGTCACCCTGAAAGAATCGCTTAGTATTGTAGAAAACAAAGTGGAAAAAGATTCTATTAAAAGCCTTGCTCAGGAAAAATCAACAACAAAGAGTATTAGCCTCAACAATATAAAAGTGAATATACAAAGTAAGACTCCTATGCCTTACGACCCGGCAAATTTTAATTTTGGTTACTCTTTTAGTGAGACGGAGTCAAAAAATCCGGGTACAGTATACGACTTGGTCAAAAATTATAATGCTAATTTCAGTTACATGTACGCTCCTTTAATTAAAACATGGGAGCCGTTCAAAAAAACAAAAAGTAAATCCGGTAGCGCTAAATTCGCACGTTCTATCGGCATCAATTATCTACCGGGCAGTATATCGTTCGATTCAAAAATACACCGGTATTATACAGAAACCCTGACACGGGATATAGAAAGTTATAGCATAGGAGGTACTAACAATAATGAATTCCTTTCGTGGAGCCAATCTTTTCTGTGGGATAGAGACTTTAATATCAATTGGGATTTTACACGCAACCTCAAGTTTACCTTTCAATCGGGAACAAGAGCCGAAATAGAGGAACCATATCTACAAGTTAATAAAAAGCTGAACAGAGATGATTACGAAATATGGAAAGACTCTGTTATGCACAGCATTTGGAATTTAGGTTCGCCTCTCAGCTATTCACAACGAGCAAGGTTAAGCTATGAATTGCCTTTCAAAAACATTCCGGCCTTAGATTGGATAGGCTCTTCCAATGTAACCTACTCTGCCGGATACAAATGGGATCGGGGAGCTTATGTAGAAGAAGTGGAAATAGGGAATACGATAAGTAATGACGCTACTTTAGAACTAAGAGGACGATTTGACTTAGCAGCTTTATATAACAAATCCGGATTTCTTAAAAAAGCCAATCAAAGATTTGACACTCAAAGGAGACAATCACCTACGCAGCGACAACAGCAACAAGTACGCCAACAGCAACCGGAAAGAAAGAGATACACACAAAATATTACATTAAAAAAAGATACAACGTATACCCTGACTCATAATTTGGGGACTAAAGATATACAGGTTCTAGCACGGAAAGATGGAAAAGCCTACTCTCTGAAGTTTAAAAAATTAGATGACAAGTCAATTCTAATTACAAACAAAGATTCTGCTGATATTCAGGTTAGTATAGAAACTAAAGTAAAAGATCCAAACTCATCCAAACTCTTTACCGATATTACCGAGTACTCGGTCAGAGGATTAATGGCAATACGAAATATAGAATTCAACTACTCGAAACGAAGGGACACATATGTATCGGGATTCAGGCCGGGAATAGGAGACATGTTCGGACAAAAAGATTCCGAATATGGACTTGTACCCGGGTTAGGTTTTGCCTTCGGCTTTGAAGGAGGTGAAGATTTCATTCAAAAGTCAAAGGGCAGGGACTGGCTGGTAATGGATGAGAACAATATCACTCCGGCCATATACAATAATGCTGAAAAATTTGAATTGAAGTCTCAGATTGTACCATTCAAGGATTTCATCATTAATCTGAATGTAGCAAGGGAGAAAAATGACAGAGCCGAAATACAATATATGTTCGATGGTATGCCCCGCTCATTAGGAGGAAGTTTCTCTATAACCACAATCGCCCTTTCCACTTCGTTGAAAAGCAGTAATTCTAAAAATAATTATTATTCAAAAGCATTCAGTAAATTTCTTGAAAACCGGGATGTCATTTCCAATAGGCTAGAAGATACATATAGAGGAACGGAATATCAAGGTGGCGAATATCAACCCGGCGGAGTCAATCGTAACTCGAGTGATGTGCTTATTCCTGCATTTATAGCTGCATACACAGGACGTGATGCCGGAAGTATTTCTCTATCCGCCTTTCCTTCTTTACTTTCGATGTTACCAAACTGGTCAATATCATATACCGGATTACAAAAAATTCCATTTATAAAAGAAAAATTCAGAAACCTGCAATTAAATCATTCTTATGAATGCAGGTATCAAATCGGCAGCTATGGTTCTTTTTCCAGCTGGGTACAAGCCGGAGGAACAAGCAATGACGACTTGGGATTCATCCGCGATGTACTGACCGGAAGCCCCATTCCATCATCTCCGTATAATGTCTCGTCTGTAAATATCACCGAGATATTCAGACCTCTGATTGGTGTCGATGCCAGCCTCAATAATAATATGGAAGTAAATCTGGATTATAATAATTCGCGAATCCTTACTCTCAATGTATCTTCATACCAACTTATAGAATCTCTCGAAAAGGAATTTACCTTTGACTTCGGCTATCGCATTAACGAATTTAACAGAGTCATCGGTTTGACATCCAAAACACCTAAAAACTTCAATAACGATTTGAACATAAAAGCCGGTATTTCTCATAAAACAACAGAAACCCTTCTAAGAAAAATAGAAGAAAACTTTACACAAGCAACAAACGGAATAACAATCTTTACACTTAAGTTATCAGCGGACTACACACTAAGCAGAGCCTTGACTTTAAGGGCATTTTATGACCGTATATTGAACAAACCTTTGATATCTTTATCCTATCCCACGACAAATAGTAATATGGGAATAAGCCTAAAATTTACACTTATACAATAAAAAAAGGCTACATACTTGCATAAAATAAAAAAATCCACTAAGTTTATTTCTTCAAATGTTAAACAAAATCTTATTATCAATTGTTAAATGATTGTTTGGAAGACGGAAACTAGTTTTTTATGTACATTACTTATGAATTTGGCTAGGGAGACTAAAGAAAAATTATGAAAAGGTCGACAATATGGATATTAGCTGCTATAATGGCTGTCGCATTCTTTGGTCTATTGTATTTACAAATAACTTATCTCCGGGAATCTACAAGAATGCGGGGAGATCAGTTTAATGAAGCTGTAAACCGGAGTTTATCTCAAATTTCCAGAAACCTGGAAATAGATCAGGTGAGAAAATATTTGGAAGAAGCGTATACCGAAAGCCAGAAAAAGGAAGCTGCGTACAAACAACGGTCTTTGGCTTTAGCCAATCAACCGCAGGAGAAAACTGTAACTTATCAGCAAAAAGATAAAGTTACTATAGCTGATGGTTCGGAATTGAATTGGGAAAGTAGCATGTCCGTTACAACAGTACAAAAGCCAAAACAGGTATTCCAATCCCCAAGGAAAGATGGTACGAATGCCATATCCAAAAAGTTCTTTGACTTACAGGAAGAACAGATGAAAAGTTATATTTATGACAAAAATTTGATGGAAGAAGCTCTGAATATAAAATTCAAATCGAGTAGTAATACTCCCATCGAAGATCGTGTAAACTTTAAAGATCTGGAAACAAATATAAAAAGTGAATTAAGAAACAACAATATTGAATTGGCCTTCCAGTACGAGGTTGTAGATAAAAATAATAAACCCGTATACCGGCAGGCTCGATTTTTGGAGCAGGAGAAGAAAAATGAATACCAACAAGTATTATTCCCGAATGATCCGGCAAATTATTATCTGAAAGTTTATTTTCCTAAAAAAAGCGAATTTCTTTTCAGTGAAGTTTATTTTCTATACCCGGCAATATTGTTTACGTTCATACTTTTGGTCACATTCATTATAATCATATACATCACATTCCGCCAGAAGCGTTTGTCGGAAATGAAAAGTGATTTTATGAACAATATGACACACGAACTTAAAACCCCGGTATCGACTATATCGCTGGCCGCACAGATGCTTAAAGACGGGTCAATAACCAAATCACCGGATGTATTTAAACATATATCAGGAGTTATAAACGATGAAACAGAACGCTTGAGTTTTCAGGTAGAAAAGGTGTTGCAAATGTCTTTGTTTGAAAAACAAAAAGCAACTCTAAAACTAAAAGAGCTGGATGCCAATGATATAGTAGTAAGTGTAGCAAATACATTTCAGATAAAAGTTGAAAAATTCGGAGGAAACCTCGATATTGATCTCGAAGCGACCGAATCGGCTATTGAAGCAGATAAGATGCATTTTACAAATGTTTTATTTAACTTGCTGGACAATGCCGTTAAGTACAGAAGAGAAGATATACCGTTGGAATTAATGATACGAACATGGAATAATAACAACAAACTATATATATCGGTAGAAGATAACGGAATAGGTATAAAGAAAGAATACGTAAAAAAAATATTTGAACGGTTTTACCGCGTATCTACAGGAAACAGGCATGATGTAAAAGGTTTCGGGCTTGGACTGGCATATGTAAAAAAAATTATAGAAGACCATAAAGGAACTATAAAAGCGGAAAGCGAACAAGGTAAAGGTACCAAATTTATTATTTGCCTACCTATAATGAAAAGTAAGAGTGATCAAGAATAATTGTAAATAAGTAAGTTATTATGGAAGAGAAATTAAAATTATTTTTATGTGAAGATGATGAAAATCTTGGTATGTTACTAAGAGAGTATCTTCAGGCAAAAGGTTATGACACAGACCTATACACTGACGGTGAAGTCGGATATAAAGGTTTTGTAAAAGAAAAGTATGACCTGTGCATATTGGATGTGATGATGCCTAAAAAGGACGGAATCACATTAGTAAAAGAAATCAGAGTTATCAATACAGATATCCCTATCATATTCTTGACAGCCAAGAATATGAAAGACGATATTCTCGAAGGATTTAAAGCCGGCGCTGACGACTATATAACTAAACCGTTCAGCATGGAGGAACTTGTTCTTCGTATTGAAGCTATTTTCCGCCGTGTAAAAGGCAAGAGAAGCAAAGAACAACAGATTTATCAGTTTAGTAATATGACTTTCGACACTCAGAAACAAATTCTGACCATCAACGGTGAAAGCACTAAACTAACTACCAAAGAAGCTGAATTATTGGCTCTGCTTTGCGCTCATGCAAATGATATTTTGGAAAGAAACCATGCTCTGAAACAAATCTGGGTAGACGATAACTATTTCAATGCACGCAGCATGGATGTGTATATCACTAAATTACGTAAGCTATTGAAACCTGATCCCCGTATTGAAATCATCAATATACACGGTAAAGGTTACAAACTGATTGCACCCGTAAACGAAGAAGCTGAAGGAGCAGAATAATATCAGACATTATAACAGAAATAAAAGAGGCTGTCCCAAAAGTATGGGACAGCCTCAAATGTATTTGGATATTACGTCAAAAAGTTGTTTTGTATTAGTCTTACCTGTGTAATATTTACTCTTGTCGTAAGATAGCCAAATCTTTAGAGGAGAATATCTATTTCATGTGGTTCTCAGGGAACAGTTGTCCAGACTTCCGCACCATCAACCGTTTCCGGGGCGATGGATTAAAAGAGGATATAAAGGAGGTGTTCACACAGCTAGTCCTCTTATTGCAAGAATCAGGCTATGTGAGTCTGGAAGTCCAATATATTGATGGGACGAAGATTGAGTCGGCATCTAACCGGTATACCTTTGTATGGCGTGGTTCAGTTGAAAAATACAAGGGAAAAATTGGAAGACAAAATCCGTCAGGTATTATCATTGGAAGACAAGCATATTGAACAGGACAAACAGGAATCAAAGGTAAAAGAAGTTCCCAAGCCCATTGACAGCGATCAGCTTCGGGCTAAAGTCAAGGAGCTGAACTCCCGTTTGGAAAAGATGGATAAGATAGAGCGTAAACAGGTTAAACAGCTTCAAGAAGATTACCTGCCCCGTTTAGAAAAATATGAAGATCAATTAGAGAACTATGAATTTATGGAAGATAACCGCATGGAAGCTTATGTTAAATATAACTACTTCCATAAAGAACAAAAACGGGCATGAACCAAGAATCCTTTTGCCGTCCAGAACCTGTACTACAATAAAGACAATGACTGTTTTATCTGTCCGATGGGACAAAGGTTAACCAATATTGGAACCAAGAACAGCAAATCCGATTTGGGATACATCTCCACCCTAACCCGTTATCAGGCACAGAACTGCGATGGTTGCCCTCTCAGGTGTTTGTGCCATAAATCTAAATCAAACAGAGTCATGGAAATAAACTGCAAATTGAATGAATATAAAAAGAAAGCAAGGGAACGTCTCTTATCCGAACAGGGGATTTACCATCGCGGTAAGCGTTGTATAGAACCCGAAGCGGTATTTGCCCGGATAAAACACAATCATCAGTTCAACAGGTTAAGGTTAAGAGGATTACAGAAGGTGAAATTAGAGTTTACTCTGGTGCCTATTGCTCATAACTTGAGAAAATGGACGAATACAGCTGTCTTTAATCGACTTTTGACTAAAATACTGTCCCTTTGTAGACTTTTTATGAATAACAAAAGAACTAATCATCATATCATCTCAAATATAAGAAGAATCGACACTGCTGACAAAAAAAGAAGGCATCTCGCTTTTGAGACACATCCTTTTCTTTGTCTATTAGATGCTTAATATCTGCCTAGTTAGATTTTTTATCTTTGCCTGATTTCGTTGTTATCAATAGAATACCACCGCTATATATTTTTTAAGCTTTTTCCATTTTCAATAGATCTATTTTGTCTATATCATTTTTGGATATAGGTAATTTTTCTTTTTTTAGCTCTATATCGTACTTGTATTCTTTTCCGTCAATTACAATCATTGGTTTTTTAGTTATTTGTTTGCTTTTAGCTAACTCATTAATGTAATCGGCTAAGAAAGTTTTATCTTTTCCTGTGTCAGATAGAAGATACCTGTTTGATGTACAACTGGATACTGCTATCAGTAATAATAGCATTAGATTTGCCTTTTTCATAGTTGTTATTTTTTTCAAATATAATTATAATTTGTTATTTTTTGCTTTGCCGTTAAATAGATATTAGCTGATGAATGAAAATAGATGTCTTTTAAATGCTGCCAAATAGTCATATTTTGTCATATCTCATATATCAGGTCATTTTTGGCATAGCATTTGAAGAAATAGTAGTGTCACCGAAAGGTGGAAAAATATAAATAATAGAAGAATAACAAATAAATAAATAATATAAAATGGGAAAAATAATCGGAATAGACTTAGGTACCACAAACTCTTGTGTTGCCGTTATGGAAGGTAACGAGCCAATCGTTATCAACAATAATGAAGGAAAAAGGACAACTCCATCGGTTGTTGCTTTTATTGAAGGAAACGAACGTAAGGTTGGTGATCCCGCAAAACGTCAGGCAATAACTAATCCTGAAAAAACAATATACTCCATAAAAAGATTTATGGGTGAAACTTGGGATCAAGTACAGACCGAAGTTGTACGTGTGCCATACAAAGTGGTAAAAGGAGATAACAGTACACCTCGTGTAGATATAGACGGACGTCTGTATACTCCACAGGAAATTTCGGCTATGATACTTCAGAAAATGAAGAAAACTGCCGAAGATTATCTTGGTCAGGAAGTTACTGACGCGGTAATTACAGTACCCGCGTATTTTAGCGATTCTCAGCGTCAGGCTACAAAAGAAGCCGGAGAAATTGCAGGGCTGAAAGTTCAACGTATTGTGAACGAACCAACAGCAGCAGCGCTTGCCTATGGGTTGGACAAGGCTCATAAAGATATGAAGATCGCTGTATTTGACCTTGGTGGAGGTACATTCGATATTTCTATATTAGAACTTGGAGACGGTGTTTTTGAAGTAAAATCAACAAATGGTGATACGCATCTGGGTGGTGATGATTTTGACCAGGTTATTATAGACTGGTTGGCTGAAGAATTCCAAAAAGAAGAAGGTTTAGACCTTCGTAAAGATCCAATGGCGTTGCAACGTTTGAAAGAAGCTGCTGAAAAAGCTAAAATTGAACTTTCAAGCACAACTTCTACCGAGATTAACCTGCCGTATATCATGCCGGTGAATGGCATTCCAAAACACTTGGTGAAAACTTTGACCCGTTCTAAGTTTGAACAATTGGCAGATAGTCTGATCCGCAAGTGTATTGATCCATGTCGTCAATCATTGTCCGATGCAGGATTTTCAGCTTCTGAGATAGATGAAGTAATTCTTGTAGGAGGATCTACCCGTATACCTGCCATACAAGCTGAAGTAGAAAAATTCTTTGGAAAAACTCCTTCTAAAGGTGTGAATCCGGATGAAGTAGTTGCTGTAGGCGCGGCTATACAAGGTGCGGTATTAACAGGAGAAGTGAAAGATGTTCTTTTACTTGATGTAACTCCTCTTTCTTTGGGTATAGAAACTATGGGTGGTGTGATGACCAAATTGATTGAATCTAATACAACAATCCCTACCAAGAAGAGTGAAACATTTTCTACAGCAAGCGATAATCAACCATCGGTACAGATAAATGTATTGCAAGGTGAGCGTTCAATGGCTAGAGATAACAAGCAAATCGGAGTATTCAACCTGGATGGTATACCTACCGCTCCACGTGGAGTGCCTCAAATTGAAGTTACTTTCGATATAGATGCGAATGGTATATTGAACGTATCGGCTAAAGATAAATCAACAGGAAAAGAACAATCGATCCGTATCGAGGCTTCTTCCGGTCTTAGCGACGCCGAAATCCAACGGATGAAAGATGAAGCTACTGCAAATGCCGAATCGGACAAAAAGGAAAAAGAAAGAATAGATAAGCTGAACCATGCTGATTCGATGATTTTCCAAACAGAAAAACAATTGAGCGAGTTGGGAGATAAGATCCCTGCTGACAAAAAAGCTCCTATTGAAGAAGCCTTGAATAAACTGAAAGATGCTCACAAAGCACAGGATATTCCGGCTATAGATACTGCAATGGGCGAACTGGAAAAACTTCTTCACGCAATGAGTCAGGAAATGTACAATCAACAGCAACAGGCTGGGCCAAATCCAAATCAGCAATCCGAACCATCCAATAATGGTGGTGATAATGTTACAGATGTGGATTTTGAGGAAGTGAAATAAAAGGGGGTTAGAAACGATAATCAATAATTAGCAAAATAGGTTGTATACCAAGTGTTTACAGCCTATTTTGTTTTGAGTAAATTATTGAATTCTATTGTTTTTTATCATACATATGTACCATATTTATTATGCGCGTTAATTGGCGATAAAGTGAGTCTTATTCATGCTTATTATGTCTTAACGTGCCTTAATTGACGATAAAGTAACGGATGTAAGAAAACAATATGGGAGTTAGTAAATTGAAATTATCGAAAGTATGTGAGCATTGCGGAAAAGCCTTTTGAGGCTAAAACCGTTATCACGCGCTTTTGCAGTCCTAATTGTGCAAATAAATCAGGAAAGGAGAAAAAGCAACAAGCGAAGGAAGCCGAACACAAGCAAACTATTTTAGAACAATCGGCTGATAAAATTGCACAAATGCAAACACGGCCTTTTCTTTCTATATCAGAAGCAACTATCATGTTTGGCATTTCTAAAGATACTATCCGTCGCCTGATTAAAGCGGGTAAAATCCCTGCTGTTAATTTGGGCGAACGTCTTACAAGGGTAAGCCGTACACATATAGAATCCATGTTTACCGCTGTTGCGCTGCCGGAAGAGAAACCGTAGAAGCAGCAGCCTGTCAAATTACAATATGAGCCAAATGAATGTTATACCATTGCTGAAGTATCAGAAAAATTCGGCGTTTCTCTTTCAACAGTGAGCAATACCATTCGTCGTAATAGCATACCCATACCCAAGAGGCAGGCAGGTAAATTCGTTTATGTACCTAAAGAACAAGTAGATAAAATATCCGCAAGAAAATGAAAGAGTTATCGAACACCAAAGTAACTGTAAGGCTTCGCAAAGTTGAAGACCGCAAAGAGTGGTATCTCTATATTGAGAGCTACCCTGTCTTTGTGGCGGGAAAGAAACAGCCGTAGCGCATACGCGAATATCTGAATCGTAGTTGCAGAGAAGATAGTGGATTGTAGTATTTATATTTTGGCTTTGGTCTGGCTTTTGTTTGTTATCATCTGCTTTCTCCTTTAGTGTAATGGGTTTTAAATCTCCATAAGTCACATGATGATATTCTGCATAGGATAATGAGGTATAACAGCTAAAAAGAAATTCCCTTAACACTTCTTTCTTGCCTCCGGTGTATGTGTTGCTGTTGTAAGCTTGTTGCAGTGTATCGAGTTCCTCTTCGGTCAGTATATCGTTATTCTGTGCCTTCGTGATCTTCTTAATCTCAAACTTATCATAAGGGTTCTTTTCCAGTTGTTCTTTATCAATGGCTAGTCCTAGCAGGAATTTAAAATTGGCATGTTTCTTATAGATGGTAGAAAGCAGATTGCCTGCCTTGATTTCATAGTCATGGAAACGTTGGATATATTCCAAGGTAATTTCTTTGAAGGTTAAAGTAGGTTTCCATTCTTTCATTTTGTTAATCAGATTGCGATAGTTGGAGAGAGTTTGTTTGGCTCTGGTAGATTTCAAGAGTTCCAATTCATGTTCTATAAAGACATAAAAGTCGGCATTGCCGGAATGCTTATCCTTAAATCTTTCTATAAACTCTTGTGCTGTTAAAGGAATCAGATAGTTATCCAAGATGATGCTTTCGGCTTTGTGGTATTGTTCTTTGATGAGTCTGTTGTAAAGGATATGGCGGGGTTCCGTTGCTTTTACTTGCTTCTTGTTCTCATTCCAGTCTCTGGGATGTACTGAAACATTAAAGCCTACAAACGTAGGACGTCTATAGGCTATATATCTCAGGCAAATCCGGTATCTACCTTCTTTTGTCCGGTAATTCTTTCTCTGTAAGATTTTTAGTGTCGCTTTCATCTTCTTGTCAATTGTTTTGGGTTTGGTTCCCTGGTCTAACAATTGTACAACAAAAGCATGTATGTTATGAAGTCTCTTTTTCTAACCTTTCCACCACAGTTAGGCTATTCCGCTGATTCTCTTTCGGTTGTTGAAACTTTCGATTTTGGGTTTCTACTTGTTTCATGCCCCTCGGTAGTCCCACTATGATTACTCAGGTGAGAAATCCGTTGTAAAATGATATTCTTCTGGCAGTGTATCCTGAATTTGTTTCCATGTTTTCTATTCGCTATAATTCATTGTTTTATTTTCTAACGCATTTCAACTATAAAAGGTTCGGCTCGCGATAGATATGACTCACGTATTAACCTTTAGTATGACCGACCGGATAATGAGAATATATCTTATGATGTATAAAATTTGTATTTTCCACCTTGTTTATATTTTAATGACAATTATTTTAATTGTGGTTAAATTAATTCAAGGCAATTGAGTCGAATTAAATAAATTGTTTTAATTTTGTAATTACCATTAAGATAATGTACATTAAATAATATAAAGTATGAAATTTTATAACAGGATAAAGGAGTTAGAGATATTAGCCCGTACATTGGAGCAATCGAAGAAAAATTCTTGCTTTACAGTTATGGTTGGCCGCCGCCGTATTGGTAAGACCTCCCTTTTACTGGAATCTGTAAAAGGGCAGAAATATCTTTATTTGTTTGTTTCACGCAAAAGCGAACCACTTCTTTGCGAGCAATTTCAAAAAAATGCGGCAGATGTACTAGGATTACAAATTTTCGGTACAATCACCCGGTTTAAAGACCTTTTTGAGCAGTTATTGATTTTTGCCACAAAAGAACATTATACACTTATTATTGATGAATTTCAGGAATTTGACAATGTGAATCCATCTATATTTAGTGACGTTCAAAATCTTTGGGATCAATATAAAGACAAAACTAAAATCAACTTTATTGCTTCCGGTTCTATTTATTCAATGATGATGAAGATTTTTGAGAATAGGAAAGAGCCGTTATTCGGTAGGCTTACCTCAAAAATAACATTGCAACCTTTCACTGTTAGCGTAATAAAAGAAATCCTGAACGATTATAACCCTGAATATACATCGGAAGATCTTTTATGTCTCTACATGCTGACAGGTGGAGTTCCCAAATACATTGACCTGCTGATGGAGGCCGGAGCTGTAACCAAGGATAAAATACTGGATATGGCTACACGCCCTGATTCTCCTTTTATTGGAGAGGGCAAAGAATTACTTATTTCCGAGTTCGGAAAAGAGTATGGAACCTACTTTTCTATCCTGCAATTAATTGCTTCCGGAAAAACTACCCAAAGTGAAATAGATTCCATTATAGAGAAAAACACAGGGGCTTATCTGGTAAATTTAGAGAAGGAATACTCCCTTATTACAAAAAACAAACCCATGTTCTCAAAACCGGAAAGTCGGAAAAACCGTTGGAGTCTAAATGATAATTATCTGTGTTTCTGGTTCCGTTTCATTTTTCCAAACCAGTCGTTGATTGAAATGGGAAAATACGAATTGCTTCGTGAATATATTGATAAGAACTATGAGCAGTACAGTGGTTCCATTTTGGAAAAATATTTTCGGGCAAAAATAGCGGAAGAGGAAAGGATAACCGCTATCGGTAGCTACTGGGATAGTAAAGGTGAAAATGAAATAGATTTGATCGCTCTGAATGATTTGGACAAAACAGCTATTGTCGCAGAAGTAAAACGTAATCCGAAGAAAATCGATAAGAATTTGCTTCAGGTGAAAGTCGGTTCAATAAAAAAGGAACTTGCGAAATATGATGTTGAATTAAGGGGTTTATCTATGGATGATATGTAGTAGCATAATAAGAGAGACTGATGAAGCTCCCGTTCATAGTATACTTAAAAAATAAAACATCACTGAAGTTCGAATACAAAAGCGATGTTTCAACTGTTGTTCGTACCGACAATGGATATCGTATTACATTTAATAATGGAAGAAGCTATAATTACGGAGATGATAAAGTACAATACTATCCGCTTATTTCAACACGAAAAGATGTTCGCATATATGAAAATAGCAAACTAAATAAGACGTATAATACAGTAGACAATTATGGTCGTTATTTGATTTTTCGGGATGGCGACAACTGTTCTTATCCAATTGAAAATAATGCTGATATTGAAATCTGTGATATAAAAAAGAACACAGCTCAAGCGGAATCAATTATCGATTATTTTAAAGATATATTGAAAAAATCAGGAGGAGTATCGTTTGACATTCCAGCAGAAGAAACAGAAAATAAAAATCCAAATCAAATAAGCTCCGAAATATTGCTCAAGGCTCTTGAGGGTATAGATGTATTCGAATCAAGGTCGGCACTATCTAACTATATTGATGGAACTAACCCTGCGATTAGCACTTCTAAAGAAACCCTTATCTACCCTTTCGGATGCAATGAAAGCCAGAAACTGGCAGTTGAAACTACGCTAAGAAATAGCATAAGTATCATAGAAGGTCCCCCAGGAACAGGCAAAACACAAACAATCCTGAATATAATAGCCAATCTAATAGTACAGAATAAAACGGTAGCAATTGTTTCGAACAACAACTCTGCAGTATTCAATGTGCGGGAGAAGTTAGAGAAATATGGCTATGGAATGGTTGTCGCATCACTTGGTAATAACGAAAATAAGGCTTCATTCTTCGACAATATTGAAGAGCAAACAATCAATCCGGATTTTAAGATTTCGGAAGAGCGATTAAAAAGAATAAAGCATGAGATTCAGGAATTAGATTCCACATTAACGAAGTGCTTTCAGTACCGGAATAAATTAGCCACCTTAAAAACGGAATTATCGGATGCCGAGATAGAATTTAGCCATATAGAAGCAGAACAGCCACTCGAGCCAAACATAAAATCCATACTCGATAAGAAGTTCCATCGTAAGTGGAATTTTAGCAAGACGTTGAAGTTGAAAGATTTACTATCGTTCGTTGATATTAAGAACAAGCTGTCAATCATAAACAAGTTGCGGTTTGTTTTACAATATGGCTTATTTGATCTGAATAGTATTAGCCAGTATAGTGAAGAATTCCCCGTTTATGCAAATCACAAATTCTATGAATTATACATAGCAAAAATAGAAAACGAAATCTCGGACATTGAAAATTGGTTAACTTATAATAATGAAAAGGCTAATCTTAAGCATTTTATCGAAACATCTAAAGAGATATTCAATGGTGTATTATTTAAAAAATATAACCGTTTAGGAAAATCAACGTTTAATGTTGAAGATTATCGTAAGCAGTTTGATGATTTTACAAGGCGTTATCCGGTAATCCTGAGTTCTACGCTGTCGCTTCACACAAGTATCCCCAAAGGGTATCTTTTCGACTATCTGATTATAGATGAATCTTCTCAGGTAGATATTATAAAGTCTGCCGTATGTTTTTCGTGTTGTCGAAATGTGGTTGTTGTCGGAGATAGCATGCAACTAACTCATATTGTAGATAAACAAAGTCAAGAAGCAGCGGAACAATTTCTAATTGAGTACAACATTTCTCCTGCATATGATTATGTCAAACAGAATATTCTGAACTCTCTGAAAAGCTTGTATGGGCATAAAGTAAAGTCAGTTCTGCTAAAAGAACATTACAGATGCCATCCTACTATTATTGGATTTTGTAATAAGAAGTACTACAATAACAATTTGGTTGTTATGACTAACGGGAATAATCATCCGTTCAGAATCATTGAGACAAGCATATCAGGAGGGAGAGATAATTACAATCAAAGACAGATAGATGAAACGGATTTCTATATTCGGGAAAACTATTCAGCGGACTATACGAAAGTCGGAGTTGTCGCTCCCTATAGAAAGCATGCCGATATGCTGCAAAAGCAACTGCCGGATGGTGCGGAAGCCGACACCATACATAAATTTCAGGGGCGTGAGAAAGATGTGATTATATTCAATACGGTCAGAAGCAAGATAGGGGAGTTTATTGATAATCCTAATCTTATAAATGTTGCCGTATCAAGAGCTGTTAACGAATTTATTGTGGTAAAACCTGAATCGATGGAGCTTCCTCACGGAACAAATATTGGTGATATGATACGCTATATATGTTATACCACCGATCCGGATGAAACAATTGTTAAAGGTAGCATCTGTTCCGTTTTTGACCTTCTATACAAAGAATACAACAAAGTCTTTATTTCGTTTCTTTCATCAAACAAAAATATAAAAGGATCTGCCGCAGAGATTATTATTGATAAGCTATTGAATGAAAAGATATTGAAAAACAATGCTCAATTCTCATCCATTGATATGGTTAGAGAATACCGGCTTAGAGACCTAGTCCGGAATTTTGAATCATTCACTGAAGATGAAATCCGGTTCATAAAGAATAATTCAAGAATCGATTTTTTGTTGTACAACAAAATAGACAAGACTCCTATTTTAGCTATTGAGGTGGATGGTATGTCATTCCATGACAATGAGCTGCAACAGGAAAGAGATAACAAGAAAAATCATATTTTAGAAATTATCAGGCTTCCATTGCTTAGATTATCAACCGATGGACATAATGAGGAAATGAGGATTATTGAAAGTTTAAACGCTGCAATGGGGCTGTGCTAATTTTCACAGGTTTCTTTCAAGGATATTCTCAGACATCTTTTCTGATCATCTTTTTTATTAGCTGCTAAAAATACTATTTAACTGGAAGAGAGTTAGTCTTTTCTTTTGATAATTTTCCTGAAAAATCACAGCAAAAGTTTGCCGGAATTTCAAATTCTGTATATATTTTTGATGTTGGATTCCAGTTTGCAATGGACTTCATTTTTATCGGTACATTTGTATTCTTTTTGAAACTGAAAATGACAGGTTTAGGTTGCGAAGTGCGGCATAACATAAACTAAATAATTACAACAATGGAACACTTACCACGATTTGTGAACGATCTTGCTCTTATCCTTATCACTACAGGGATAGCCACTATTATATGTAAATGGCTCAAACAGCCTGTCGTATTGGGATATATCATTGCCGGGCTTCTCATCAGCCCCCATATAACATTCTTTCCATCTATAACTGACCTGGAAAGTGTACATACATGGTCGGAGATCGGAATTATTTTTTTCCTGTTTGCGCTGGGGCTTGAATTCAGTTTCAAGAAATTGATGGATGTAGGGGGGACGGCATCCATTGCAACATTATTCAACATGGCCTGTATGGTAACTGTCGGCTATACCATCGGCAAGCTGTTGGGCTGGTCGCATATGGACAGCCTTTTTCTGGGAGGTATGCTGTCCATGTCTTCTACGACTATTGTTATTAAGACATTCAACGATATGTCCTTACAGAAAACAAGGTTTGCGGGTATTGCCTTCGGCATGCTCATCGTAGAAGACCTTGCCGCCATCTTAATGCTCGTCTTGCTGAGTACGGTAGCAGTAAGCAAACACTTCGAAGGGACTCAGCTGATATACGAAATCTTTAAACTCACTTTTTTTATTGTTATATGGTTTGTGGGCGGTATATACCTTATCCCTACATTCCTGAAGAAATTGAAAAAACACCTCAATGACGAGACTTTGCTTATCATATCGGTCGGTTTATGCTTAGGAATGGTATTGTTTGCCACATACGTTGGGTTTTCGGCCGCATTAGGCGCATTTATCATGGGGTCCATTTTATCCGAAACATTGGAAGGCAAGCATATAGAACATATGATGCTGCCTCTGAAGAATCTGTTCGGGGCTATCTTTTTCGTATCGGTCGGTATGATGATCGAGGTTAAGGTAATAGCGGAATACGGGGTGTATATAGCGCTGTTTACCTGTGTGATCCTTATCGGACGCCCCCTGTTCTCCACAATCGGTATTTTATTGTCGGGACAAGGATTGAAGGTTGCTGTCAAAGCCGCGTGCAGCCTGGCTCTGGTCGGAGAATTTTCGTTCATTATCGCTACATTGGGTACAAGTCTGGGAGTGATAAGCAAAGCGCTTTATCCTATTATTGTAGCGGTAGCGGTTATTACGACTTTCATATCTCCATACATGCTGAAAATGTCAGATCCTTTTGCCGACTGGATAATAAAACGGATACCGCCTAAATGGGAAAGGCTGATAGAAGGCTATGCATCATCGGCTTACAATACAGTTACAGAGGAAAAAGCATGGAGTGCCCTTCTGAAAAAAGTTTTCACATTTGTCGCCGTGTACCTGATGATAAGCATAGCCGTCATACAACTGTTCAAACTGTTTATAAACCCGTTCATTATAGAACATATTCCGGGTGTTTGGGGTAAAGTTCTGGCTGCCGCGTTAACGCTGACATGCATGGCCCCGTTACTACGTGCTATAATAATGAAGAAAAACAGGTCGGATGAGTTTCGGAAATTGTGGAACAAACAGTTTACGAACCGTGTGGCCCTGGTTATCCTCATCATATTCCGTGTGGCCTTGTGTTTTTTTGCCGTCATATTCGAATTGCATATACTGTTCCCGTCTTCATCCATAACGGCAATAATCATTGCTATCGTTTACCTTGCCGCTATCGTTTTCATAAAAGGGGTGAAAATCCAGTCACGCAGGATAGAGAAAAGGTTTATCGACAACTTCAACAGTAAGGAAAAAAACGCGGCAATATCATCCGCGGTAGCAAAAGGGCTGTTATCCAAAAATATACATATCGAAGAAATTGAAGTGTCGCCCGGTTCGCCAAGCGTAGGCAAGACCTTGTCCGAACTCAATTACCGGCAAACCACGGGCGTCAATATTATCACGATCATACGGGGAAACAGGAGAATAAATATTCCTGACGGCAAAGCATGCCTGTATCCGTACGACAGGATTATTATTTGCGGATCGGACGACGAAATAATGAGGTTTGTAGAATCGGTCGAGAACCGGAATAATGGAGAACCGGCAATGAGCGATGCCGTACAGCATCATATCAGCCTTTCCCAATATCCTGTCGGGGAAGGGTCGGTAATGATAGATAAAAGTATCGCCCGGCTAAGTGTCAGGGAGCAAACCGAATGCATGGTTATAGGGATAGACCGGGGAAATGAATCCATAACGAATTTCAGCGCGGGCTTTGTATTTCATGAAAACGATGTAGTATGGATTGCCGGGGAAGTGGATAAGTTAGCGTCATTTGAAGCCAATATCAATAAGCTGTTTAATTGAGAAAACTTCGTTGTTGCAGGGCTTGCGCCTTATTTCATAAATACAATTCCTTATTTTGAGTATTCTGTCTATTTCCATGTTTAATAGCAAAGCAAACAATCTGACAGATGTCCTTATTCTTATATTTGACATATTTTGGATTAGTAACCTTTGCTGTTTACGGATGAAGAGGGCAGCCTGTGGCTCAAATAAGCGGGAAAGAAAACGGACTACGCAAAAGGTGTCAAATTATTGCCCGAAGTGATTGCCATGTATGAAAATGTAAAGATAAAAAGAGGGACTGCTTATATGTCCCTGTTTTCCCTTGTATATATTAGAGTTTATATTTAATAAAAGATTATTCTATTTATTTACAGGTGTTTATACATAGTTGATTTTTTAACCACAGAGTTGCACCGAGTTAAATATCACGGAGTTACACCGTGATACACCGTGAACCATAACTCCGTAAACTCTGTGGTTAATTTATTGTTTATGAAATCCATAAATCTTTATTCTATATAATATCTATTGTAAGGAAAATTATTGAAGGGGGAAATAAAAGAATATATTCCTCAATAGTAGGGGGAAAATTCCATTAGTATAAGAATATTGGCAATATGGGGATAATTGCGTATCTTTGTATCTATTAAGTCGCTCTTAATATATTGTTGAAAACGAAGCCAATCAGCGAATAATGATAGCTCGTTTCTAAATCGTTACTTATCAAGAAAATATTTTCTATAGCTTGCTTGTTATCAGAATGAAAGACTGAATTCTATGTCTGGCAACGTGGCAGGTGACAGGCTTATCAATTCCGCATATCGTTGTAATTTCTTTCAAATAGCAGCTCTGTTGAATTTTATCACTCTTTATCAATGGATTACGGAGAGCAAAATTTAGAGAGGTAATGATTTAGTAACAGTTCTTCTGACTGAGGTTTGCTATCGTTTGCATTCCCCATCGGATAACATTTTACAAATATATAGAATTGTTATTTCTAAATCTACTATATAATGAATAAGAAAGCAGATAAAAGCCGCAAAAAAGCTGATTCGTAAAAAGCAACGGGAATATGAGATTCAGAGCCGTATATTCTCTGAAATGGATACCGATCCCGAAATTCAACACTATCTGGATAACGCGAGGTTTATCAATAAGGAACGGGAGGTTTGCCGGTTTACTAATTTACAGAAACATGACCTGAACCTGATCCTTCAAAAAAGATACTCCCTGTTGAACTGGCAGCAGGGTTCGGGTAAAACGGCGGCAGTATACCATTATGCGAAATACCTGCTCAAATACCGGAAAGTAAGGAATGCGATCGTGCTGGCCCCGGCAATAGCAACCAATCTCACATGGGAAACATTTTTGAAAGTGAACAGGGAGCGGTATTATACCTTGCGGAGCTATAAGGACTTCAGGAACATCCCCGAAGGAGTTTTCCTTGTGGTCAGTATATCCATGCTCGGTAAGCTGAAACGGGATTTGAGCCGGTTTATAAAGCAGAATTCCAAAAAACTTTGCCTGATATTCGACGAATCGGATGAGATCACCAATCCGGTATCACAACGGACCAAAGCGGCGCTGAGTATATTCCGAAGGTTGAATTACAAAATACTCGATACGGGAACCACCACCCGGAACCACATCACCGAGTTATACAGCCAGTTTGAGCTGCTGTATAACAACTCCATCAATATGATGTGTTGGTGCGACAGGATCTATCACCAGGATAAAGGCGGGGATATTGTAAGAAAGGTCAATGACTGTTACGGCGAACCCTTTCCTGCATACCAGGGACATAACCTGTTCAAGGCTTGCTTCTGTCCGGGCAAGGCCAGTGTATTCGGTATTGAGAAACAGAACCAGGATATTTACAATAAGGAGGAACTGTTCAAGCTGATCGGAAAAACAATTATTACCCGCAAGTTCAAGGACTTTGCCGGGGAGAAATATGAGGTAAAAACCCATTCCGTAACCCCGACCGATGGTGAACGGGAGGTCTACCACGTCATTGTCGAGGAATTCTGCCGGATATGCGAATTATACTATAACAGTACCGGAGACACAAAAAAGGAAGCCGGATTGCGCCTGATGAGGCAAATAAAACTATTGATTAAAGCCTGTTCCGTTCCCAACCTGATAGACGGCTACTTCGGCGACCCGTATCCGAACAAAACAAGGTATATCCGGAATATGATAAAGGCGATACCCGGCAAGGTTACTGTCGGATGTACTACTTTGGCCGCTTTGGATATGTACGGGCAGTATATATCCGGACAATTTCCCGGCAGGCCCGTATTTATCATCAAGGGTGATGTCACATTCAAAAAACGGCAAAATATTATTACCGAATTTGAGGATACTTTGAACGGCATCCTTATCTGTACGCAGCAATCGCTGAAGAGTTCGGCGAATATCCCGACCTGCAACGATGTGATACTCGAATCCCTGCAATGGAATATCCCGAAGATGGAACAGTTTTACTTCCGCTTTATCCGGCTCGATTCCAGAGACCGGACACAGGTGCATTTTGTGTCTTACGAGGATTCGATTGAACAGAACCTGATGGCCCTGGTACTGACAAAGGAACGGCTGAACGAATTTATCAAATCAGGTGAACTAAACCACTATGGATTTCCAATCCATAGTGGTTTATTTTCTATTGTAAATAAGTTATTGAAATTCTACTAGGTTTTATATGTTAGCTCCTAATTGAAGATTAGGGGCTTTTTAATTTAAAAAAGAATTAACTCGTTGTTTTTTTATAACTAAGTATGGCAAAGATGTTGAAAGCAACTACAAAACCTATGATCTTGGCAAGATTTGGTAATATATCTGTAAATCCGCTTCCTTTCATATATATCATACGAATAATCTCTACAAAATAACGTAATGGATTAAAGAATGTAACTATTTGTGCCCATTTAGGCATGCTGCTAATAGGGGTGAACAGACCACTAAGAAGAATAAATATAATAAGGAAGAAAAATATCATAAACATAGCTTGTTGCTGTGTGCCGGCAAAGTTGGATATCATCAGTCCAAAGCCTGTGAAAGCCAGCAAATAGAAAAAAGCAAATATATAAATATTGATCATATGCCCGAGGGGAATTAAACCATATATCAACCAGGCTACTATCATCCCTACCGTCAGAAGTAACAGCCCTATAACCCAAAATGGAATCAATTTACCTAAAATGAAAATGAACTTGGGAATTGGAGTTACGTTTATTTGTTCCATAGTACCTACCTCCTTTTCACGTACAATATTCATTGAAGAAAGCATTCCACCCATCAGAGTTACCAGAATAACTAATATTCCGGGAACCATAAAGTTACGGTAGTTCATTGTCGTATTATATCTGTAGTACGGTTTTATACTTATTCCGCCTGATATTTCAGTATTTTGAATTTCCGAATTATAATCGTTTATAATCTGTGTAATATAAGAAAGCCCCAGACCGGCTTTCTGCCCGTTTACAGCATTGATGGATAACATAAGGGTGGGTGGTTGTCGATTTACAAAATCTTTTTCAAAATTTTGAGGAATTTCGAGGATCAGGTCCGCTTTGTTTTGTTCTATTGCATCTATAGCTTTGTTATATGAAGCTGAATAATCGGTCAATTGGAAAAATCCGGAAGAAGTAGTTTTTTCCAGTAAATTACGAGAATAGGAACTTTTATCATTATCGACAACACTCAAAGAAATATTGCGTTGCTCGAATGTAGCAGCCCATGGCAGAATAAGAAGTTGTATTACCGGCATAGCAATAATCATTCGCAGCAGAACTTTATTTCTGATTATCTGTAAAAACTCTTTTTGCAGTAAATATTTTAATCTTCTCATAATCTGTTTTTAAATTTCCTGATACTTACAGTCAGCAAAATAATAGTCATAACCGATAATACTGAAAATTGCACCCAAATGGCGCTGAATCCTAATCCTTTTATCATTACGTCCCGAAGTGCTTCGATGAACCATCGGGCAGGGATAATATACGATATGCCCCTGAGTATGGCAGGCATTCCTTCAATAGGGAATATTAATCCGGACAATAACATTGACGGTAACATGAGCCCTATTGCCGAACCAATCATTGCCGCTTGCTGGGTTTGCGTTACCGACGAAATGAGTAAACCCAAAGCAAGTGCCGAAAAAGTAAATATAATGCTTAACAGCATAATCAGGAATACATTACCTGCTATAGGCACATCGAGGATGAAGTATGACATAAGAAGGATGGATATGACATTCAGAATGGAAATGATAAGATAAGGCACAGCTTTGGCCAGAATAATAGTGGTCGGTTTGAGAGGCGATACCAGCAGAATTTCCATTGTTCCTAATTCTTTCTCCCTGACAACGGATATGGATGTCATCATTGCACAAATAATCATCATGATCAATCCGATTAAGCCCGGTACAAAGTTATAAGCGCTCTTCATCTGTGGATTATATAGCATTTTTACTTCTGCATTAATAAATTGGGCATTTTGCATTCCTTTAGATATTTCTTGTTGATATTGCATCATGACCATTTGGAAATAGCTAACCAGGGTAGAGGCCTCATTCGGATCCGATGCATCTACCATCAGTTGTATATCTGTATTATTTGTATGCAATAAATCGTTGCTGAATTGTGAAGGAATGATGATGACCATTTTGCAGCTCCCTTTCTGAAATGTTTTTTCTATTTCATCTGCACTATTCAAATAACCGGTCAAACTAAAGTATTTATTATTACTGATTTTTTCTATCAACTTATGGGATTCTGCCGATTTCGATTCGTCCAATATGGCAAATGGCGTATTCTTTATCTCTGTTGATACGGCAAAACCCAATATCATCAGTAAGACAACCGGAAGTACTAACATGATTATCAATGTCAGCGGATCACGCGTAATATGATAAACTTCCTTTTTTATAAAGCTGATGAGTTGTTTCATTCTCCGTTTCTTTTTGTATCTCTTGCCAAGGCTTGAAATACCTCATCCATCGATTCTGCTTTAAACTCTGTTTTTAGTCCGGAAGGGGAACCCAATGCCCGTATTTGTCCGTCTACCATAATAGAAAGACGATTGCAATATTCTGATTCATCCATGTAATGCGTTGTCACAAAAGAAGTAATACCTTCGTCCGAGGCCTTATATATCATTTCCCAGAAAGTTCGCCGCGCCATTGGATCTACACCTCCGGTAGGTTCGTCCAGAAACACTATCTTAGGAGAGTGGAAAGTAGATACGGCAAACGAGACTTTTTGTTTTATTCCTAAAGGTAAAGAACTAACTAAAGCATTCTGTTCGGTTTTGAGATTCAAATCATTGACTACGACTTCGGTTTTATTTTTAATCTCTTTATCACTCATCCCGTATATTCCGCCGAAAAGCCGCAGGTTCTCCCGTGTTGTCAAGTCTTCATAAAGGGAAAATTTCTGACTCATATAGCCGATGTTCTTTTTTATATTGTCAGCCTCTTTGTATATATCATATCCTGCTACACTTCCTTCGCCTGATGTCGGGCTCAATAATCCGCATAGCATCCGCATAGCTGTAGTTTTTCCGGCGCCATTAGCTCCGAGGAAACCGAATATTTCACCTTGTTCTACCTCGAAAGAGATGCTGTCAACGGCTTTGAAACTACCGAACTTTTTTGTTAAGTTTTTTGCTTCAATTACTTTCATGGCTCATCAGTTGTATAAAACAGTCCTCTATAGTCGGTTCTATCTCTTTCAGTTCATAGTCAGGGAAATCTATGTTGATATCATCCCCGTTGAAAATAACATGCAGATATTCACCCGATATATAGCATAGGTTGATGTTTCGTTGACTTTTCAATTGTTCCAATAGATGATAATTATTCTTTGACTTGGCTGCATACAACTTATGCGGATAGTTGGCGACTATTTGTCGAGGTGTGTCTACAGATAATATTTTGCCTGTTTGTATCAGCGCTATGCGGTCGCACATACCGGCCTCGTCCATATACGGAGTGGATACCATTATTGTTATATCTTGCTCTTTCAGCTTCTTCAGCATATCCCAGAATTCCTTGCGTGATACAGGGTCTACCCCGGTTGTCGGTTCATCCAGAAATAGAACATCCGGTTTATGGATCAAGGCGCAACACAAAGCCAGCTTTTGCTTCATTCCTCCCGATAGCTTGCCTGCGCGCCGCTTCTTGAAAGGTTCTATCTGTATATATATATCTTTTATAAGATTATAGTTAGCCTCGACAGAGGTATTGAAAACATCTGCGAAAAAGTTAAGATTTTCCTCTATTGTCATATCCTGATAAAGGGAAAAGCGTCCGGGCATATAACCTATTTTGTCGCGTATTTCACGAAAACCATCCACTACGTCGGTAGAATCGACAGTAGCTGTTCCCATGTCGGCAAGCAATAAAGTGGTCAATATTCTGAAAAGGGATGTTTTTCCGGCTCCGTCGGGACCTATCAGCCCGAATAATTCACCTTTTTCTATTCGCAGGTTTATATTATCCAATGCATGAACAGGTTGTTTGCCTGTGTAAGTTTTGGATATATTATTGATGGATATAGTTGTTTTCATTTTTATAATAGTTACAAGTTATTTTAGCCATTAGCTTTTGTCGCTTTGCTAATTTGCTAATTTTCAAATTGGCACATTGGCTCATTATTTGAAATCCACATCGCCGTACATGCCTATTTTTATCAATCCATCAGTATTTTCCACTGTAATTTTCACTGCATATACCAGATTCTGCCGTTCATCTTGTGTCTGTATGGTTTTAGGTGTAAATTCCGCTTTATCGGATATCCACGAAACAATTCCTTTATAGGGTTTTTGAGTATCATCAGCCGAATTGATAAAAACGGTTACCTCTCGCCCGATTTTGATACTTTCCAGTTGTGTGGAAACAATGTAGGCACGCAAAAACATATTCTTGGTATCGGCTAGCTTATATAAAGGTCTGCCCTGTGAGGCCATTTCCTTTGCTTCCGCATACTTGCTTAATACGACTCCGGCGACAGGATTGATGATACGGCTTTTAGACAACTGGTCTTCTATTTGGGCTACTTGTATTTCATAGGCGCTGCTTTCCTCATTCAGGCTGTTTACAGATGTGCTTAGAGAGTTTAATTGCGCAGCTAAAGATCGTTGAAGCACAGCCAGCTGAGAGTTGACATCATCCAGTTGCTTTTGTGTAGCGGCACCGTCTTTCAAGAGATTTTCCACACGACGCTTTTCGGTTTCGGCCTTTGATATCTGTTCTTTAGTACTTGCTACCTGAACGGACACATCCGGACGCCTTACAGTTACGGCTTTGGACGTAGTCTGCAATTGTAGTTTTTTCAGATACAATTGGGTTGTGTCCACGTATCCCAGATACTGGCCTTTTGTTAGCTCATCACCTTCAGTTACATCGAATTGCTCTATTTTGCCGGATACTTCGGCTGAAACGATAATCTCAGTAGCTTCGAATGTTCCCGATGCATCATGATTGAATTTGTTGCGGTCGCAAGACGAGCAAACAAGTATTAGTACTGCTATCAGTATTGTATATTTCATAAGTAAATAATTTTGTTTTTAATTGCCATATGGAACTCACATGATTTTTATTATCATGGACTTTGGTGATTTGACAAAAATCATGCTTCGTTTCATATTAGTTTCCTTGAATATATTTATAATTATAGATACTTATCAGATATTGTATATTATGAAGCGCTTTAGCTTGCATTGCCTGGTTTTCGGCATTTATATCACGGATAAGCTCATTGGTTTGATATACTCCGTTTTTATATTTGCTTTCACTTGTTTTTCTGATACGATTCCTCAATTGGATAATTTCATTGTCTTTGGCCAGCAGTTTCTGTGTCTTTTGAATTTCAGACTGTTGTTGGGTTAATTGTACATTTGTGTTGAACAGAAAAACATCTTGCTGTACATCGATACTGTTTTTATTATTGGCAATAAGCTTCCGTTCATTGCTTTTGGTATACAAGTTACCGAAATTCCAGCTCAACTTAACGCCTCCGATAGCGAAGAGTTTGAATTTGGTGTCCAGCATATTCAATCCCGGGCGTCCATATCCCCCTTGAGCAAATAGACCTATCTGAGGCAAATTTTTAGCTGTTATCGAACTCTCTTGTTTGTCGAGAAGTAGCCGTTGCGACTGATACAAGGACAATTCGGGGCGTGTAATATTCCCATATGCAATATTACCGGCCGGTTGTTGTAAGATGGTTTTATTATCCAGTTCCTGATGAATGAATAGTCCCAACATGCTTAAATATGCTTGCCTCATGCTTAACTGTTCAGTTCGGTTTTGGCCTATGTTTAGCAACTCTACATCAATTTGATCCAGATCGGATTGCATAGCTACTCCATTATTGAACATAGACCGGGCTATATCTTTGTTTGCTTTCATTGTGGCTTCTGTCAGGTCGAGTATCTTTAGTTGCTCATCTATTACCAATATGCCAAAATATAGTTGATTTACTTTTTCTTTAATAGAATATATGCCGACCTCTATTTTTTGTTTTTCCACATCAGTATTGGCTTTGGTTACTTGTTTCAGGGCATTGATCGTACCTCCGTCCCAGATTAGTTGTGTAGCATCTACGGTTGCTTTATACTGATCTTTCTTCATCGTGGGTATTTCGGCGTTTGGTATAGGTAGTGATGACAGATCGATAGGGATTTTTGTTACATCCGATTGATATGTAGCCTGTCCGTTCAAAGAGAACTGAGGGAGATATTTTTTTGAAATATTTTCCAACGAGTATTGTTCCGTGAGGGATATTAGCCCGTATTGTTTAATCAGAGGATAATTATCCATTGCTTTTTGATGACATCCATCCAAAGTTAAGATGGCTTGAGTATAAGCTGTGCTGCAAATCAGCAGAAGTGTAATTAAAAGGATATTCTTTTTCATAAACTTCATATTTATTTATCAAGTTTGAGCATTGTTTTTATCCACAAGGGAATAAGTTGTCGTCTTTCTTCTATAAAATATTTGGTATCAGTTGTATTCATATCATACATATAGGATATAATGGGGCGCGCGACGACGGGCAGTATAGTCAGAGATATGATATTTAAGAATACATGTATAGGGGTAATATTTACTCCCGATTTTTTTATTTGTTCATCTATTTGCTTGAAAAAATAACTGTCAGTTAAAATATTTTTAGGAATCTTACTTTTTTGCATCAGCCTTTCCGGATCAGCCTGAATTTCGCTTAATACAAATAGAGGTAAATTGGGCTCTTCCCTGAAAATTTCGATATACCGGTTTACTATAGCTTCTATCTTTGCTTCTAAATTTGAATTTTTCTCATTTGCTAAGTCTCGTATAAAAAAGAACATATCCTGAAGACTTTCGAGCATTATAATGTTAAAAAGATTTTCTTTACTTCTGAAATAATAATTTAGCAGGGCAGTGTTAATACCCGCCGCTTCAGCTATATCTCTTGTCTTGGTCTGTCCGTAACCTTTTTCATGGAAAAGCTTTTTGGCTGCAAGCTTTATTTTCTCTTCTGTTGTTTGATCTTTTTGCATACTTTGGAAATTATGCGACAAATATAAATTAATTAAATGATTAAATATTTTGATTAAAATATATTTTAACTAAATATGGTTTTCATTTAACATTATGAGAGGATAAGAAAAAAGCCGATACTTTAAGTATCGGCTTGTAATTCATTATTTTAACTGTATATTTCTGAGTAATAATATTTTATGTACTGTGGATATAGAAGTTTTATTTACTATTTATCGGTACTAACCGGATAGCTATAGGACGCATATATTGTGTTCCTTCATATTCTATTCCTTTTAATGTACCCTTAAATTCTCCTTTCCTCAATTTTATTTTACCGGCATGAATTGTATTTATCTTACCCCATCCACTCAATGGAGTATAATTCACATTGTATAAATTATCTGCTATTTGAATGGTTACAATGCCGGAATCTTTAGCCGATTCGGTATTATAGTCAATATAAATATCAAATTCGGTAGATCGAGAGATTCTCAGATCCCACTGCATGTATTGGTCGTTATTTTTCCATCCTGCTACATAGTTCCTACTGTATTTTCCATCTCCAAATCCTAGGCCTTCTCCTATTCTTTGACTGTCGAATACTAACAGTGTGTTTTCGCAATCAGGCGTTAATAGCCTGATAGGGTATGGTTTATTTTCTTTTTTTACTTTCAAGGCAATCACTGTACTAGTGGTGTCAGGAGCTATTGACGGTAGTTTTATAGATAAGTCTTTAGAATCGATTCTTTTTATATTTAGTGTCTTTGCCCGGTTATCCGATACTATCCATCCTTTTTCTATATCGGAGGTTAACCCTCCAACTACAAGATTCCCGTCTTTTGGCCAGTGAAATATATGCAGATATAAAGTGTCCTCTTTTTTGGTTGTTACACCCCATTGTTGTATTGGTAAATCTGTTTTTTCATTTCCATAAATAGCTTTTCCGTATACTTTCAACCAGTTACCTACGCCCTGAAATATCTTTACATCTGTATCATCCCATTTACCGTTACCCATAGGACCCACGTTCATTAATATATTGCCGCCTTTGGCCGTGGCACTGGCTAATAAACGAACAAAATAACTTACCGGTTTATGAGAAAAATCTACTTTGCTATACCCATATGATTCATTGGTGGTTGGTATCGATTCCCAATATCCTTCTTCAGGAGGGAAGAATGCCGCTCTGTCTGCTGTACTCTTGTAGTCTCCATATTGCGTAATAGAGTATCGTGCTAAACGTCCGTTAACTACGATTTTTGTCTCATTGTCGTTTTCCCGGATTGCTTGCAATATCCGTATATTTTCATATAGAGGCAATTTGTGTGGCGTGTCGAACCATAAAATGTCGGGATTATATTTTTTTATAAGTTCTATAATTTGAGGAATTGATTTTTCAGAGACATATTTTTTTGCATGAGGCAGAAACTCCGGAAAGTTAAGCCACCAGTTAGCTCCATGCAACAGTTTGTCACCTCCGGGATTATCATAATCCCAGTCATTTCCGGGTGCATCGGGATGTTCCCAGTCGAATGCATGGGAATAGTAGAATCCAAACTTTATTCCGTGTTTGCGGGCAGCATCGCGCAGTTCTTTCATAGGGTCGCGTTTGAACTGAGACATTCGAATGTCATATGGATATGCATCAGAAGGGTAGAGGGCAAAACCATCATGATGTTTTGCCGTAATGATGAAGTATTTCATTCCGGCATTTACAGCATTTTGTACCCATTCATCGGCATCGAATTCGGATGGGTTAAAGGGATATACTAACTCCCGCTTATATGTTTCTAAAGGAATTCTGGCTTGTCGCATCAGATGTTCTGTATAGCCTCCGATTTTTCTGCCTTTCCAAATACCGGCAGGGACGGAATATACCCCCCAATGGATAAAACAGCCGAACTTAGCATCGTTGAACCATGACATTCGTTCGTGGTTGTTTTTCATACTTTCTTTCCACCATCCGGTCAGAGCATCTTTGACAGCCAAAGTGTCTTGATATAAGTCTAGTTTTCCTAAATCCATCCCTTGTTCATCGCCTTTGTTCTGGGAATGAATCGATAGATATGAAGAAATTATTATTAGTAATGACAGAACTTTTAATTTAATTGTGCTTTTCATAATGTATGCATAAATAGGTTTAGTACAAATATAGAAATTGATTCGGATAAGGACTTTCATAATTTCGCTATAAATATGGTACAATTTCGACATTTTATTTATTTTCGACTTTTAAGAGGTTTACTTGCTTTTGACTTCGGTTTGTTCGCTGCTACTTTTTGCTTTCCAACTCTCAATCCGCTAGCTGGTTTTATCTATAGATACAGTGATAATTTGAAAATAAGCGAATTAGCGAATTTGAAAATTAGCAAATTAGCAAATGGCGCGAAGCGACGATAACTTGTAACTAATTGTTGACTGATAACTGTTCACTGTGGAGGTTTGTTACTTTTTAGTTAAAAAGTTACGAGTAGACGAGATACGAGGTACAAGTTGTCGACTGTTGACTGCTAACTAACTACTGACGACTAACTACTGTTTACTGATGACTGTTTATTCCAGTAGGGGTCAAAATTTTGATGCGGTTGCGGAAAAAATGAATGGCTGCTGCTGTGAAACCTGTAAGGATATAGTATCTTTGCCCGACGAGCAGAAAGAATCTTTGCGAAAGGGTATTAAAAACGATGCTATGATATACAAAAACGGGCGATCTGAAAATATTTTGTTCAAAAGCAATATATGATACAAGAAGAAATCTTTCCATTAGTAGATGAAACAGGATATGTTATCGGACAAGCGCCTCGAAGTGTTTGTCACGATGGCTCCAAGCTGCTACACCCAGTGATTCATCTACATATATTCAACAGTAAAGGCGAATTATTCCTTCAAAAACGATCTGCGACAAAGGATGTCCAGCCTAATAGATGGGACTCTTCGGTGGCAGGACACATCAACTTAAACGAGACTCCCGAAGCAGCAGCCATGCGCGAAGCATTAGAAGAACTCAGCCTTGTAGGAATCGAGCCGGAATATATAACACAATATGTTATCGAAACTGACAGGGAACGGGAATTGAGTTATTGCTTTTATACAATATATAATGGCAATTTTGTCTTAAACACAGAAGAATTGGCAGATGGTAAATTCTGGGAGATTGAAGAAATACAGGCCCAATTAGGTCAAGACATATTTACAGCCAACTTTGAACAAGACTTCAATAAATTTCTTTACAAAGGGTTATCGGGACTTATGCAAGAAAATCAATGACTTGCTGTATGTCCGAAAAGTCGGGTATAACATGATTAACCTTTTCTACTAAATCTTTTTTATCTATTGTAGTTGATAAACCGACAACCCGCATTCCCGCAGACTTACCCGCCTGAATACCATGAAACGAGTCCTCAAACACGATACATTCGTCCGGCGCAGAGTTCAGGTCTTTTGCTGCTAACAGATAACACATTGGGTTTGGCTTTCCATCAATGATGCGAGCAGCCGTAACAATAGTATCGAAGGTCTCCGATAAATCCAGCAGCTTTAAAGCCCTTTTCATTTTTAATTCCTGTGAGCTTGTTACCAAACCTACTTTGTAGTTATTCTCTTTCAAATAATTGATATATTCCATCACACCAGCGACCAAAGGGAAATCCATCTCCTGTTCAAAACCGTCCATATCCCGCTCTATCTTCAATCGCTCATCATGAGATAAATGCGAAAAATACTTTTTCAAGATATCAGGAGTGGTAGTACCTTTTACCAACGTAGCAAAATTCTCTATACCAAGATTATACTTCTCGCCTAATTCTTCTATATAAATGTCATATTGAGGTTCGGTATCGGCAATAACTCCATCAAAATCGAAAAGAACAGTAGAAATTTTAGTCATATCATATTTTTGAGACACAAAGGTAACTATAAATACGAAATTAGCAATCCGGTCAATGATATATCAATTGTATCTATTTTTTTCTATTTTTGTATAAAGCTTTGAAAAAATCTAAATGAAAAGAATATTCCTTATTGGGTATATGGGAGCCGGCAAAACAACAGTCGGCAGGGAACTTGCAAAAGAACTTAATCTTGATTTCATTGATCTTGATCATTTTATACAAGCCCGATACCAAAAAACGATTAGTCAGATTTTCCAGGAAATGGGAGAATCTGAATTTCGTATTATAGAAAGCAATATGCTTAAAGAGGTTGGAGACTTCGAAAATGTTGTCATTTCTACCGGAGGCGGAACCCCTTGTTTCTTTGATAATATGGACTACATGAACAACGCAGGAACTACTGTTTATCTCAAAGCTACGCCTAAAGCCTTATCTGAAAGATTAAACACATGCAAAGATAAACGTCCTCTTATAAAAGATAAAAGTAAAGAAGAACTTCTGGATTTTGTAGTAGAGAATCTGACAAAACGTGAGCCTTATTACACAAAAGCAGTCGTTATATACGAACCTGGAGAATTAATAAACAGAGATGATATAAATAAATATATCCTACAATTAATAGAAAAATTATGAAAATCATTTTTTCAAAAATATTATTAACCGGAGTAATATTTTGTACCCCGTTTACATTCCTTTTTGCACAAAAAGAACAGTATCGCTTCAATGAAGATAAATCAGAAGTGTCTTTAATAATCGACACAAAAAAAACAAACTTCACTGTGGACAATGCTATGCGTAAAAAGTTAGGGCAACCTCTTTTGGAAGCTAAAATATATCCTTTGGACGTAAATATGGATACGATTGGCGTTTGGTCTGAATCCTCTACCAAGAAAGAGAATATTTGGAAATTGGAAGTCGGCGTACCCTTGTCAAAAGGATTTTATATCAGTATGGAAGATTTTTATTTACCAAAAGGGGCTCAACTATTTGCATACAACAAAAATAACTTTGAAAACGCTATCGTATTTAGCCACGAAGACAACCCTAACGGAGGACCTTATTCAATCGAAGATCTGACCGGAGATAATGTTATACTTGAATACGTTGCAAGTAAGAATATTACCGAAAAACCTAAAATACATCTGCTGGATGTAGGATATAAATATTCCGATGAAACAGGGAATATTAGCGGTTTTGGAACTGCTGCTGCCTGCATGATAAATATAAATTGTGCACAAGGTGTAGAGTGGCAAGCTCAAAAGAAAGGCGTAGTCCGTCTAAGGATAAGAAAGACATCAGATGGAGAAAATAACGGAAGTGCATGTACCGGAACCCTAATAAATAATACAAATAACGACCGTACCCCATATATACTGACAGCATATCATTGCTTAGATAATGTTGATATTAGTAACTCCGACAATTTCAGCGTATTTTTCAATTACGAGTCATCCACGTGCGAAAATACAGAGATCAAACCATCGTATAAATTCCATAGAGGGGCGGTTGTAAAAGTAGCCAACCCTATTTCGGGTGGTAGCGATGGCGTTTTGCTGCAATTAACAGGAACAATTCCGGAAGATTGGGATGTCTATTTTAACGGATGGGACAGAAGTAATGCCAATAATATTACAAGTGGAGCTATTATCCATCATCCGCAGGGAGATGTAAAAAAAATTACCTTGTATGACAAAGCCCCTGCTTCCGGGCAATGGGACAATACCTCTCCACTAAACTCTTTCTGGATTGTATCCTATTCGGAAGGTTCTACTGAAAAGGGTTCTTCCGGAAGTCCTATTTTTAATCAGAATGGTTTAGTTATAGGATCTCTGACAGGTGGAAATAGCAGTTGTTCATTACCCACAGCCTCAGATTTTTATGGTAAGTTTTCATATCATTGGGATAAGTCCAATGACGAAAGTTTACACATGAGTAAATATTTAGACCCAATAAATTCCGGGCAAACAATTCTTCCCGGATTGTACAACAATGGCAACTTGGAGGAAGAGTTGCTCCTGAATAAATCAAATATAAACCTCCTACCCAATTTATCGACTACAATAAATATCCTTAGTGGAAATGGTGATTATACCATCACATCTACCGATAATAGCATTGCGACAACAGAATTATCCGGCGATGTTATTACGGTAAAAGCAATAAAGAGAGGTACAGCCGAACTGACAATAACTGACAAAAAAGAAAAATCTAAGAAAGTAACCTTATATGTTCAAAACAATATAGATATCTCCGCAAAAGATAATAACATATTGATAAACGTATATAACGAAGAAGGCGAAGAGGATACTGATAAGATAAAGCAAGTGCGAGTTATAAATCTGGACGCAGATGTATTGTATAACGAGAAGAATCTCGATGAAAGCAACCATACTGTAGACATGAGCCTTTTCCGGAATAGTATATATATCATTCAGGTGAAAACGAAGAAAGGCGTAACCAAAGCAGAGAAAATATTATGGCAAAAGTAAAAACCGCATATGTATGTACCAATTGTGGAAACGATTCTCCTAAATGGTTGGGCAAATGCCCCGTATGTGGAGAATGGAACACATATGTGGAAGAAGTTATAAGTAAAGACACGAACCCTTCGAAAGGAGGCTTTCACATATTTGACTCCGCTAAAGCCAAACCTTTGTTATTAAAAGATGTAGAAACAGGCGAAGACCCCAGGATAGATATGCAAGACGGCGAATTCAACCGCGTTTTGGGAGGAGGATTAGTGCCCGGTTCTTTGGTTTTGTTAGGGGGTGAACCCGGGATCGGGAAGTCCACTCTCATTTTGCAAACGGTACTCGGACTGCAAAATATAAAAACGCTGTATGTTTCGGGAGAGGAAAGCGCCCGTCAATTGAAACTGAGAGCTGACCGTATAAACTCAAATAGCGAGAACTGCTTTATAGTATGTGAGACAAATCTCGAGCAAATATTTGTACATATCCAAAACCTTAAACCTGATTTTGTAATTATCGACTCCATACAAACGATCTTTACAGATACGGTGGAATCCTCTCCGGGAAGCGTTTCGCAAGTGCGGGAATGTTCTGCCGCCATACTTAAGTTCGCTAAAGAAACGGGAACTCCAGCAATTCTGATAGGACATATCAACAAAGAAGGTAACATCGCCGGTCCAAAAGTATTGGAACATATTGTAGATACTGTCCTACAATTTGAAGGAGATCAACACTATATGTATCGTATTTTGCGGAGTATAAAAAACCGCTTTGGAAGCACTGCTGAATTAGGCATCTATGAAATGAGACAAAACGGATTGCGGGAAGTAAGCAATCCTTCCGAGTTACTTCTCACCCAAAATCATGAAGGGCTGAGTGGCGTATCCATTGCTGCGGCCATAGAAGGTATCCGTCCTTTCCTTATAGAAACTCAATCTCTGGTAAGCACGGCTGCATACGGAACACCACAACGATCGGCTACGGGGTTCGACCTGCGCAGGATGAACATGCTATTAGCCGTATTAGAAAAACGCGCCGGATTTAAGTTGATACAAAAAGATGTTTTTCTAAATATTGCCGGAGGACTAAAAGTCAACGATCCGGGAATGGATTTATCTGTAATCAGCGCTGTTCTTTCTTCCAGCTTAGATATATCCATAGAAAAGCATGTATGTATGACCGGGGAAGTCGGCTTATCAGGAGAAATACGTCCCGTAAATCGTATAGAACAGCGAATATTAGAAGCTGAAAAGCTTGGTTTTTCAAAAATATTGGTACCTCAAAATAACCTCAAAGGTTTTACTTCAAAGGTAAACATTGAGATCATTCAGGCGAGGAAAGTAGAAGAAGCTTTCAGGCAGTTATTCGGATAATATCTTACGTGTTGTTATTCAACAAAAAAGAAATTTTTATCTAAAACAGATGTATTACAAACAAATATGAAGAAAATAAAAAACGACATTCAAATAATAGCTTTCGATGCGGATGATACACTATGGGATAACGAGCCTTTATTTAAAGAGGTGGAAAAAGAATTTTGTAACCTGTTATCCGAGTATGGTAATAAAGAAGACATATCTACTGCTTTGTTCGATGTAGAAATGCAAAACATGGAATGCTACGGATACGGAGCTAAAGCATTCACCCTTTCGCTTGTAGAAACAGCAATAAAGATAAGTAGCGGAAACGTATCCGGGAAAACAATAAGTCAAATAGTCAGCCTCGGTAAATATCTGCTAAACATGCCTATTAAATTACTCGACGGTGTAGAAGACACATTAGAAAAGTTGAATAACGAATATAAATTAGTTGTAGCCACCAAAGGTGATCTTCTCGATCAGCAAAGAAAGCTCGATAGATCAGGAATTGTTTGTTATTTCGATCACGTAGAGATTATGTCTGATAAAACAGAAAAAGAATATAAAAGCCTTGCTGCTTCGCTCAATACTTCGCCGGCGAATATAATGATGATAGGTAATTCTCTGAAATCAGATATATATCCGGCTCTGGCAGTAGGAATGTATGCGACATATATTCCATATCACACGATGTGGAAACATGAATTAGCCTACGAAAACACTTCTAATAACAGGCTTTATAAAGTTGATTCGTTCTCCGATTTAGTTCATATATTCTAGCTTTTCAAGTCATCGGATTTTATTGTCTATACCAAACTATTTTTTTACTTTTGTACTCCATTTATAATTGCATACGTAATGATTGACCAAAAACTATCTGTTTATAACACTCTTACTCGTAAAAAAGAAATTTTCGAACCGATCCATGCACCTCATGTAGGCATGTACGTTTGCGGTCCAACAGTATATAGTGATGCACATCTTGGACATGCCCGTCATGGAGTTACATTCGATTTATTGTTCAGATACTTGCAGCACATAGGCTATAAAGTAAGATATGTAAGAAATATAACGGATGTTGGCCACCTTGAAAATGAAGAAGGTAGCGGAGAAGACCGTATTGCAAAAAAAGCACGTCTGGAACAGCTTGAACCGATGGAAGTTGTTCAATATTATAGCAACAGATACCACAAGGTAATGAACGACCTCAATACTTTACCTCCATCTATCGAACCTCATGCCTCCGGTCACATCATAGAACAGATAGAATCTATCAAAAGGATCCTAAAGAACGGTTATGCTTATGAAAGCAACGGTTCTGTATATTTCGATGTTGAAAAATACAATAAAGACTTTGATTATGGAATCCTTTCGCATCGCAATATCGAAGAAATGCTGAATACAACACGCGAATTGGACGGACAGGATGAAAAACGCAGCAAAGTAGATTTTGCATTGTGGAAAAAAGCTGCACCTGAACATATTATGCGTTGGCCTTCCCCATGGAGTGATGGGTTTCCGGGTTGGCATTTGGAGTGTTCTACGATGAGTATCAAATATCTGGGAAAAGAATTTGATATACATGGTGGCGGACTTGATCTTATGTTTCCACACCACGAATGCGAAATAGCTCAAAATACGGCAATGGAGAAACATCAGGTAGTCAAATACTGGATGCACAACAATATGATTACTATAGGCGGACAGAAAATGGCTCGCTCGTTAGGTAACTTCATCACTTTAGAGCAGCTATTCGCAGGAGATCATGAACTGTTGGAAAAAGCTTATAATCCGATGACGGTTCGCTTTTTCATCTTACAGGCTCATTATCGCAGTACAGTAGATTTCAGTAACGAAGCATTGCTGGCTGCCGAAAAGAGTTTAGAACGTCTGTTTGACGCATATGCCCGAATAGATAAAGTTCCTGTTTCAACGGCATCATCTGTAGATGTAAAAAGTATTCGCGGTAAATGTTATGAGGCACTGAACGATGATTTGAATTCTGCAATAGTAATTGCTCACTTGTGCGATGCCGCCACAACGATCAATTCTGCCAATGCCGGAAATATTACACTAAATCAGGAAGATGTAAACGAACTCAAAGATATTTTTGATACATTCCTGTTTGGAATATTGGGAATCCGTAATGAAGCAACAAGCTCAAACAATAACAATGAAGCTTTTGGAAAAGCGATGGATTTGCTATTAGATATCCGGCAAAAAGCAAAAGATAATAAAGATTGGGCAACATCGGACCAGATACGTAACGAACTGGTTAAAGCCGGATTTGACATCAAAGACGGTAAAGATGGCGCTGAATGGAAGCTTAAATAAAGATAAATCTTATAACTTCGTTGCCCGGAGCATTTCGCGCTTTCCGGGAGGGCCGGGAAGCCGCTCGGTCTTATATCCTGATTGCTGCATCATACGACGCACCACACCTTTGGCGCAATAAGTCACTAACATACCTTGCTCATTTGTTATATTATACATCTGATCAAATATTTGTTGTGACCACATTTCAGCTTGTTTATCAGGTGCAAAGGCATCAAAGTATATAATATCAAAAGACTTTAAGACACTGAAATCCAGTTGATTCAAATCAGTTTGAATCTTAGTTAAATAAAAACCGGGCGTAATCCATTGCTCTGTCCCCCACTCTACTTCGTGCAATTTATAAAACAAATCTTGTTGTTCTTGCGAATATTTATCTGCGTAGTTCAATTGCTTAATAATAGAAAGAGGCAAAGGATAAGCTTCTATTGTAGTATAATGTATTTCCCGGGAAGCATCCGATTCTATAAGTGAAAGGAAAGCATTCAGCCCTGTACCAAAACCAACTTCGAATATATGTACTACATCTCGCTTGAGATGACGTAATCCCGCTTCGATAAATACATGCTTCGATTCCTGAATAGCACCATTTACCGAATGGTAATGTTCTTCCAGTTCAGGCAAAAAAAGAGTGTGAGACCCGTCACCTGTTATTTCTATCACTGGTCCCACACTCATACTTGCACTGTGTTTAATTACTACTTTTCGATCAAAGCTACGACATATGCGGCAAAACCTTCCTCACGGCCAACAAACCCCATCTTTTCAGAAGTTGTCGCTTTGATAGATATGTCATCTACAGAGATTTGCAGGATTTCTGCCATTACCTTCTGCATCTGAGGTATATGCGGATTTATTTTAGGGCGTTCAGCACAAATAGTGGCATCGATATTTCCGACGCTATACCCTTTTCCCCTGATTATATCCAGTGTTTTTTTCAGCAATATCTTACTGTCAATATTTTTATACTCGCCTGCTGTATCCGGAAAGTGGAATCCAATATCCCGCAAATTTGCAGCACCTAACAGTGCATCGCATACAGCATGAATTAAAACATCAGCATCAGAATGCCCCAAGAGGCCTTGGCTATGCTCTATTTTTACTCCACCCAACCATAATTCGCGATTATCGGCAAGGCGATGTACATCATAACCAAATCCTACACGTACTTTCATTTTACTTTTCCCAATTATTTAAACAGGTTTTTCATGGCATCGATATCGAATGCCAAAGAAAAACGAAGAGTTTGATCTAATGGATTTTGTTGAGCTGTGGCAAGCATATAAGCTACGTCCAATTGGAATGCCGTAAGTTTAAACCCTGCTCCAAAACCTATATACTGACGATTTCCCTTCATCTTGTTCTCATGAAAATATCCTGTACGTATACGGAACTTACTGTCATAGTCATATTCCGCACCTACCGACCACATAATTTCCTTTAATTCTTCGGAAAATCCACCGGGAGCATCTCCAAATGATTTAAAAATACCCGATATAGGATTGATATCCCTATATTCTGTAAGACGATTAAAGAATTCATCAGTTGTTTCTTCATCTTTCTGAACAGGAGGCGTTGGCACCAGATATTTATTTATATCGGCACTGAATGACAATGTACTAACTTCATTAACCGGATACATCAATGACGCGCCGATACGTAAATTTGTAGGAATAAAGTCATTGCGGGGACCTCCATCTGTAGATATCTTTGTACCTATATTGGAAATATTAAATCCAAAGCTGAGTAAACTCTCCGATTTTCCTACATTAATATACGATTCATTGTAACCGGCTATATCCGCAGCAAATGCATTACCGGCAAAAGTACCTTCAGAGGAACCTGTATAATCGGTACGGATATAACGCACAGTTACCGCTCCCGAAAATGTTTCTGTCAATTTACGTGAATAACCTATATCAAAAGCCATTTCGTATGGAGAAACACTCTTCAAAAATTGTCCGTATTGGTCTGTTACATTAACATCACCAATAGAGAAATAACGGATAGAAGCGCTTAGCGCCTGATTATTTTCGTTCCCTAATTTATAATAGCCGACTCCGTATACCAGCGCAACATCGTTCACTATTTTTCTCAACCATGGTGTATATGACAAACCGAAACCCGCCTTACTTTGTATAAAAGCATATTTTGCAGGATTCCAATGCTGTGAATATATGTCGGGAGCCGTTGCAACACCGGCATCCCCCATACCTCCACTTCGGGCATCAGGAGTTATAACCAATGATGGAACAGCTGTCACTATCGGATTCAAATCCTGTGCAAATACAGTATTTACAGATAATGCAAAAATACTCACCAGCAAAATCGATTTTAAAAGACTCTTCATTTATTCACTGTTTAGATAATTAATTTAATTTGTTAAGGTTTATTTATATATAAGTTTGTAATATCCCTTTACCTTAAGTATATAACACTTTTTTATACTATTTATTGTTTCTATTCCGAAATTTAACATCTGAAGAGTCAACATATTCTCACTTCAAACAACTGATCGCTTTCTATTGAACCGGTTAAGTTATTTCCAATTGTTACCTTACCCACTCCGGCAGGAGTACCTGTAAATATCAAATCCCCGGTTTTCAGTGTAAAAAAACGACTGGCATATGCTATAACCTTATCAACAGGATGTATCATATGGGATGTATTGCCCACTTGTACAGCTTTACCATCTATATCCAACCGAAAATCAAGATTATCAATTGGTTTGTTATATTGGTCTTTATGAACAAATCTCCCGACAACAGCAGAATTATCAAAAGCCTTCGAGATCTCCCAAGGCAAACTTTTCTTCTTTAGCTCACCTTGAATATCTCTTGCAGTAAAGTCAATGCCAAGGCTTATCTCTTCATAATAACGGTGAGCAAATCTTTCCGCAATATTTTTTCCTACTTTATTTATCTTTATTACAAGTTCTGCTTCATAATGGATCTCAGATGAGAAATCCGGAATATAAAAATCATTGTTTTCACCACTCAATAAAGCAGTATCAGGTTTCATAAAGAGAACAGGATCATCATCTTTGCCCGACGGTACTCTGTTCATCTCTTTATTATGATCGTGATAGTTGAGCCCTACACAAATTATCTTCATTATCAACTTATTTAAATTAGTAGTAAGTAGTTACAAGTAGACAAGATACAAGATACAAGATACGAGTTAAACTTAGGAGTTAAGCCAAAACCATACTTCCTGCTTTTAACTCTCTTACTACTAATCGATTTATTGCTTCTTTTTTATTCCCCCAAACAATTGACGAAACCTCATGGTAAGAACCCCAAAAACGCCCTCTGCAAAAATGCCTGAATTCATTTTAGATGTTCCCAATATCCGGTTTACGAATATAATAGAAACCTCTTTGATCTTAAATTTGAGGCAATATGCCGTATATTTCATTTCCACCTGAAAAGCATATCCTTTGAAGCGAATATTGTCTAAGTCTATTGTCTTTAAAACAATCCGCCTGTAACATACAAATCCAGCTGTAGAATCATGTACTTTCATTCCCGTAATGATCCTCACATATTTAGATGCAAAATACGACATGAGCACACGCCCCATAGGCCAGTTTACCACATTAACCCCACTATAATAGCGCGAACCTACGGCCACATCCGCCCCTTCGTTAGCGCAAGCATCGTAGAGACGTAGCAGATCATTCGGATTGTGTGAAAAATCGGCATCCATCTCAAATATATATTCGTAATCACGTTCGAGCGTCCATTTAAATCCAGCTATATATGCCGTACCCAATCCTAATTTTCCTGACCGTTCTATCAAATATAATCTGTCGGCAAACTCCTGTTGTAATTGTTTTACTATAGCTGCTGTGCCATCGGGGGAACCGTCATCGATAACCAGGATATCAAAAACTCTTGGCAAATCAAATACTGTTCTGATGATAGCTTCTATATTTTCCTTTTCGTTGTAGGTTGGTATTATGACTATAGAATCAGACATTTCCTTACGTTTTTAAAGTTACAAATGTAACACTTTACTCCTGATAAGTAAGAATATTAAATCAAATAAAACGGTATCTCACAAAATATATTAAGAGCCTGTTTAAATTTTACCAATACATTTTATTATAGCTCTTTTTTCGTTCATTTTCAGTCTCTTTTTATCTGATTTTTCCCTTTCTTCAGCTTGAATAGCCCGCTATTCGCGCTTCAGAAAAGAAAAAATCATTCTGAAAATCGGAACGAATAAAATTTAAACAGACTCTAACAAAAATTATTTGCCGTTTATGGAATTTTCAACGAATAAATATCTATAAGGTAAAGAAGGGAGAAAAGAGTAACAACAATTTAAAACTTACAGTTATGAAAAACTCAGTAAACTTAAATTCCACAGAATGGTGCGACATTATTTTCGAAGGAAAAAATAAAGAATACGGTGCTTTTGCACTTCGCCAATCATCTTGGAAAAGACATTTGATCGCTTTTGGCCTTATCGTTCTTTTCACTGCATTTGTCGCGGCGCTCCCTGCTATTATCAGTACAGTTCAAGCAGCAACTAAAGACAAAATAGCAGGTATAGACGAAAAAAGAACACTTGTAGATGTAGAGGTAAAGCAGGATGATAAAGAAATTTTAGAACCAAAGATGCCGGAACCGCCGAAGTTTGCTCCTATGACAAAATTTGTACCTCCGACAATCACTACTGACGACCAAGCATCAGATCCTAGTGAAATGACTACTATGGATGAAGCTGTGAAGTCAACCGATATTATTGGCGCGTTTGATGTCAAAGATGGCTCATTGGATAAAGATGCCATCATAAAAGAAATAGCAACTAAAGTAATGGATGAAGGGAACGGTAAAGGTAAGGGTGAGCCTACTATATATAATGTAGGAACCATACAAGTTAATCCGACATTTCCGGGAGGAGAAGCTGAAATGTATGCTTTTATCAAAAAGAATCTGAACTATCCGGCTGTGGATCAGGAAATGGGAAACCAAGGTCGTGTAACTATCCGATTTGTAGTAAGCAAAACCGGTGAAATATCTAACGTTCAACTTGTAAAAGGTGTTAGTCCGGGATGTGACAAAGAAGCGCTGAGAGTAATTAAAAGTATGCCAAAATGGATACCCGGCAGACAAAACGGCGAACCGGTTAACGTATACTTTATAATTCCGGTAGTATTTAGATTAGGAAATTAGGAAAACTTAGAATAATAGAACCAATGCCCGGATAGAGTAATATCTTTCCGGGTTTACTGTTTTTCAGTCAGGTATTTCCAAAACCTTTTTGGCATATGTTGGCGCTGCAACTTCAAGTTGATCCGCTCTTTGATGGTCATAGATTTAAAATAACCTTTCCACAATTCCTGAAACAACTTTTCATCTTCTGCCATCAGTTTTTCATCCAGTTTACCGCTTAGCAAATGTTCATCATCGTCGAGTGTCATTTCAACAACAGTATGCAAATCATAATAATAGCCATAATGCCGTTTAATATCATATATTATCCACTTCTGATCGGCAAACCGATCCTTGAAATGTTCTATGGCCAGTGGTAATGCATTATGTTGTGGAGAAACAGGAGCAAAGTAAATATCGTCAGCTGCTTTCTGAAAGCGGACAAACTGTTTAAGGTATAATTCTTCATGAGAAACCTTTCTGGCTAAACGATGCAATGTCAATACATCATCATCCCCAAAGTTAGTTTCGATAGACACTTTGCTATCTATTGTTTTGCGAATAAACCGGAATAGCAAATCATCTTTCCCCTCTTCTTCTGCCAACCATGCATTCGTAAGCATATTACAGGCTCCTTTACTCATTTTCTTTTCCAAAGCCGTCCACACACGTATGGCTTTTTCCTCCTGCGTAATAACAGTATATTCTTCTGTTGTAAACATAGGAACTATATCGCCTTCAGCCAACAGCTTATCGGGAAACACCTTTCGGCTGTATGCATCGAAGACTGCCGTTAGCAACCCCTCCAACGTTTTATCGAAAAAGAATACTACCATTAGCTATCAGGGAAAATAATAGATAACTGCCTATCGTCGCCTTTTTTCTTTTTAGGTTCGATCAATATTTTTCGCACATATTCGGGTGTCGCCTCATTTACGGTATACATAGGAAGTTCGTTGCAGGTAATAAAATATTGAGCTTTTTTCATCACAACGCCTATCTTTTTCAATTGGAAAGCATTCAATTTACCATACCTGCGGGAGGTAACTATAAATTGTGCCGATTTCACACCAATACCCGGAACCCGTAAAATCATTACATAGTCCGCCTTATTTATATCAACCGGAAACATCTCGGGATGACGTAAAGCCCAAGCCAGTTTCGGATCAATTTCCAGATCCAGATCAGGATGAGCGTCATCAACAATTTCATCCGCCCTGTATTGATAAAACCGCATGAGCCAATCGGCCTGATACAAACGATTTTCCCTTACTAAAGGGGCTTGTTTAAGAGCCGGCAAACGTGAGTCGTAACTATTAACCGGAATAAAACCGGAATAATATACCCGCCTCATCTGTGTCTGCTGATAAAGAATAGACGAAACCCGCAGAATATCCTTATCATTTTCACTTGTTGCTCCAACAATCATTTGCGTACTCTGTCCGGCAGGAACAAACCGGGGAGCCGAACGAAATTTCCGCCTATCCTCAATGCTTTGTTGCACCCCTTGCTGAATGTAACGCATGGGACGGTAAACACTTCGATGATCTTTTTCAGGAGCCAGAAGTTTCAAATTGGTTTCTGTTGGAATTTCCAGATTCACACTCATACGGTCCGCATACAATCCGGCTTCATTCACCAATTCCTGACTGGCTCCGGGTATGCTTTTCATATGTATGTATCCATTATATCTATGCACAGTCCGAAGTTCCTTAACCACTCTAACCATACGTTCCATTGTATAGTCCGGATTATTAATAACACCCGAACTCAGAAAAAGGCCTTCTATGTAATTCCTGCGATAAAATTCTATTGTAAGATCAACCAATTCCTGTACAGAAAAAGTAGCCCGGCGAATATCGTTACTTCGCCTATTGATACAATAAGCACAATCGTAAATACAAAAATTGGTCAGCATTATTTTTAACAACGACACACATCTTCCATCTTCCGTAAAGCTATGGCATATGCCCATTCCTCCCACAGTATTTCCGAGGCCGCCCGTTTTATTTTTACGGACAGTTCCGCTGGAAGAGCAGGAAACATCGTATTTTGCCGACTCCGCCAATACTTTCAATTTCTCTAATACATTGTCGTTTATCATCTATACAAAGAAAAAGATTTAATTGAGAGGTCGATAATAAATTCTATTAAAAGAAAATAAGATGTTGAAAAGTATATTTTTATATTCAATTACATATTTTTAGTTATTTTAATATACATGAAAGAAAAAAGCATATCCAAACGCGCTACACATAATGGTTTTTTATTATATTTGTAACTATACAAATCGCTAATATTTTCATCTAATCTACAATATTGCTTATGAAAAACTTATGCCTACTAGCCATTGCTGTATTTATATTTTCAAATACTACACTTGGACAAAAGCCAGACAAGCCTATATATAAACATCTGGAACTAGATACAGCTATTACGACAGTAAAAGATAAATATATACCCGACAAGAGGGTGAAAGTATTTGATGTTAAAGTTGATGACTACGAGAAAGAGCCAACCTTAACAGGTATCACTTCTGATGTAGAGGCATACATTGCATTGCAGGAAGAAGCAAAAGCCAAAAGCGGCAAATTCATTAATAAGGTAGAATTACTTCCCGCAAAAGATTTAGGTGATAAAACTTTTGGAGTTATAAATCTTTCTGTTGCAGATATCCGCACAGAAGGTAAATTTTCAGCAGAAATGGCAACCCAGGCTATACTCGGCACACCTGTACGGATACTACAAAAAGACGGGTGGTATAGGATACAAACTCCGGATGGATATATCGGATGGACACAATCATCTTCGTTTACACCCATGACTCAAGAAGAAGTAACAACATGGAACAAAGTTCCGAAAGTGGTTTTTACGGATTATTTCGGATTTTCATATGAAGCGCCGGATAAAAACAGCCAGCATGTATCGGATTTAGTTTCATCCAATATGCTGAAATTGGATGGGGAAGAAAACGGATTTTATAAAGTATCATATCCCGATGGACGTAAAGCCTATGTTCAAAAGGAACAGAGCATGCTTTATAAAGAGTGGAGAAGATCGAAAGAAACAACAGGTGAAAGCTTTGTAAATGAAGCATACAAACTGATGGGAATACCTTATGTATGGGGAGGAACCTCGGTAAAAGGCATGGATTGCAGTGGGCTTACAAAGACAGTATTATTGATGCATGGTATCATATTGATGCGGGATGCTTCGCAACAAGCTTACACCGGAATACCTGTAGATATTAGTACCGGATACGAGAATTTACAAGTAGGCGACCTTATGTTTTTTGGTAAAAAAGCCCAAGCAGATAAAAAGGAAAGAGTTCGCCATGTAGCCTTCTATGCCGGCGACAAGAAATTTATCCATGCATCCGGTTGCATCCGCATTAGTAGCCTTGATCCCCAAAGCCCTGATTATGACGAAGGAAATACAAAAGAATTCATTCGGGCAATACGGATAGTCGGAGCAGTTGATAAACAGAACACCAATATTTGGTCTATCGAAGGAAATTCATTCTATAAACAATAAAAAACAGTAATATGTCTCAGTCTAGGCGTACATTTATCAAAGCTGCCACTATTGCAGCAATAGGTACTGGAATAACTTCCGGAAATCCTTTAAGCTTATTCGCTCAAAATAATAAAAAAACGATCTCTTTGAATGGTGAAAAAATGAAGCTAAGTTTTAAGCCTTACGACCTTCAACTACGCCATGTATTTACTATAGCCAATTCGTCCCGGACTACTACACCTGTTGTGTTAACTGAAATTACATACGATGGCATAACCGGATATGGAGAGGCATCACTTCCGCCATATCTGGGAGAAACACAGGCATCTGTAATGGACTTTCTGAAGAAAGTAAACCTGGAACAATTTTCCGGGCCATTCGAGCTTGATGATATACTTTCCTATGTAGATAAAATAGCCGAAAATAATACGGCGGCCAAAGCATCCGTAGATATAGCTTTACACGATTTGGTGGGCAAAATAATGGGACAACCCTGGTATAAAATATGGGGACTGAATAAAGATAATACACCTGATACTACCTTCACTATTGGTATAGATACAGAAGAAGTAGTAAAACAGAAAACAAGAGAAGCCGATCCGCTTTATAATATCCTCAAAGTAAAGCTAGGACGGGATAATGATAAGCAGATGATCGAAGCTATCCGGACTGTTACAGACAAACCTATAGCGATAGATGCCAATCAAGGATGGAAAGACAAACATCATGCGTTGGATATGATTTTTTGGCTGAAAGAACGCGGTATAGTGATGATAGAACAACCTATGCCAAAATATAATCTGGAAGACGCGGCTTGGGTTACAGAGCGTAGTCCTTTACCTGTATTTGCCGACGAATCGTTCCAAAGGTTATCCGATGTATTGCGCCTGAAGGGAGCGTTCACAGGAATCAACATAAAACTCATGAAATGTACAGGAATGCGCGAAGCCTGGAAAATGCTCACTGTAGCACGTGCGGTAAATATGAAAGTAATGATAGGTTGTATGACTGAAACTTCATGTGCCATTTCGGCTGCGGCCCAACTGTCGCCGGCTGTAGATTGGGCCGATCTTGATGGGAATTTACTTATCAGCAATGATTGCTTTAGCGGGGCAACCGTTGTAAAAGGTAAAATACAATTGAGTGAAGCCGCAGGAATAGGCATAAAAAAATTGTGATAATAGATTAATAGATTAATATTTTACTTTAATTTATTTATCTTTGCATGATTTTTTTTAACTTTCTAACCTAACCATAAAAGTATTATGATATTACTCGCTGAAAGCGGATCTACTAAAACGGAATGGTGCCTGGTAGATAGGAACGGTATTACCGAACAATTTCTGTCAGATGGTATAAATCCTTTTTTTCAAACAAGAAAAGAGATAAGTAGACTTGTACGCTTACAGTTACCTCCTGTTTTTTTCAAAACAAAGATTAATAATATATATTTTTATGGAGCAGGATGTTCTTCTCTGGAAAAGAAGAATGTAGTCAAAGCATCTCTGGAAGCTCAATTCAAAACGCCAACAATTATAGAAAGTGACCTTTTGGGATCTGCCCGCGCTTTATTCCAAAATGAAGCAGGCATCGCCTGCATTTTAGGGACAGGGTCAAACTCTTGTTTTTTCGACGGAGAGAACATTGTAAAAAATGTCAAATCGTTAGGGTATATACTGGGTGATGAAGGTAGTGGAGCCTCTCTGGGAAAGTTTTTCTTGTCTGATTGCTTAAAAGGATTGGCTCCTCAAGAATTAATAGATCCATTCTATAAAAAATATAAGATAGATCCTGATGAAATAATGGATTATATATATTCCAGGCCTTTTCCGAATAAGCTATTATCCGTCTTATCGTTCTTTTTGTATGAATATTTAGAGCATCCATATGTCAATGATTTAGTGCGAAGAAATTTGAGATCTTTTTTTGAAAGAAATATTTTACAATACGAATGCACTGAATATCCAATTCGATTTGTCGGATCGGTAGCAAAGATGTATTCATTCATACTAAGGGAAACAGCTCAAGAGTTGGGAATCTATATCGATGTGATAATCGAGAACCCAATCAAAGGACTGATTGAATATCATCGTGAAAACGGGCACCTATAGAATATTTATTATTAATATTTTAATAAAAAGAGCATGATTCCCATCATGCTCTTTTCCATTATCTTTCATTTAATTACTTGAACCCTATTGGAATATAAATGAAAGAATACTTTTCATAAGATTGTCTCTTCCTGCTTCATCTTTTATAACTTCGAATGGAAAACCTAATATGCAAGTTCTATAATCACCTGAATAAGCTACTCCTGCACTTAGATTATTTTCGGTATATCTGAATACTGTATAGCAATTATCTCCTGCCGGCTCAATTGCATCCGGCGATTCTACTGCATAGAATACAGGATTTAACTTAGTATAGAATTCATAATTACCTGTAATATAAGAAAATGGAGATGCGACACCTTTTACTTTACCTTCTACAGCGGCCCTACCTACTCGCCATTTATATTTTAATACATCAGTAGCAAATGCCTTATCTTCGTTGTCGGCATTCTCATTATCCCACAGATCGGAAGCAACATAGGCTCCACTAACAAAAATATTTCCCCCTTGTTTACAATAAGCTGCAATTTTATCCTGAAAATCTTTAGTGAAAATTTTAAATTCAGCCGGATGGACACCCCGTCCTATTTTAGTTTGTTTCTGCTTACCCAGTATGACATCAAGTAGTTTGTACCGATTCATATCTACTAATCCATCGATAACAGCATCACGGCTAGTTGACACAAAAGAATAACCAGCTTTGGCTATAGATTTTCCATGAAGAGCAGGGTAATCAAATGTATTTCCTGCAATGACTGTTGTCTCAAAATTAGCATTGCTTGCCCCAAATCCGGCTGCATCATCGTCCATCCACGGGATCCTACGCCTGAATTCATACTGGCTTCCGATATAATTATACTCTTTTTTATCCGGAACGCCATGATCGATGAAATCAACAAAACCACCGATGCTATCTTTTGTGGCAAAACTATATGGTGCAGACAGACGATCGAAACCATTCACTACCAGTACCTGGCCTTTCTCATTTGATTTTCTATACACAGAAAGTATCTCCGATGGGAAACTTTCACCACCATCATTTACTGCCGCTACTTTAAAACTATACATTCTATCTTTGTCAATAGCTAAGTTGAGTTTTGTATCATGTACAATAACTCCATTGTCAAAATCGCCATCACCAATACGGGTATAAACAATATATTTATCCGGTTTCGCAGTAGGTTCTGTAATGTCTTCAACAGGTTTCCACATAAGATTAACCTGTGTTTCTCCGGCAAATTCTGCTCCAAACGATTTTACAGGAAGTGGCTGTACAACATATTCATAATTATATTGACGGGCAATAAATTTCAACATTCCTTTATAAATAGAGCGGCTAACTGTAAAGCGAAAACGGGGATCGAGCCCATATTTCATATCAGCGAAATTCTGATGTGACAACAGTTCAAGAAGCATAGTAGGCACATTAGGCACACGGGCTTCGCTATACGAACGATTCCACATATGGCGGCGTGTCCATTTAGGCTCATATTCACGACGGATATCTTTTGTTATTTCATCCATAATGGCATCAGTCAGATCTCTTGAAGCCCAACGTGTTTTACCATTTTCAAACACTTCTTCGTTAGTATGCGTCATATAAATACCAAGAGTACCAATTATAGAATCATTATATGTGGTTCCGGCGTCGGTATGGAAAGCCATTGCCAGATCCACCGGAACATTCAACCCTCCGGATTTAGGTAATACCGAAGAACCTCCACTGATATAATTAACCCAAAAACCACGGCTCTGGTAATCGTCTGTATAATCATTTTTCCCTTCACTCTTGTTATAAACACTGTCAGGGGCACCGGCCCACTGTAGCCAGTAACGGGCACCTTCGGTATATCGCGGATAACCGCTGGTCTCAGGTTTATAATCAATAGCCGGTAATTTCTTATGATTGCTGCCATCTATCGCCTCCGAGCTTTTTGTGTTATCTGTTACAACACCGCTTGGATGAGGCAGACGGGCTATATTACCTATCCCCCCTCCTATTTTGACGGCATCGGCTGTAAGAATACGGCCCGATTTACTACTTCCGTTAGTCAATACAACCTTGCAGTTATCATTTTTTCCCTTATCGAAAGTAAAAAATCCTAAAAATATCCATGTACCGCCTCCCATTTTTTGATTAATACTAAAATCCGTTTTTCCACCCAAATGATAAACCGAATAGAGCGCCTCGTCTGTACTGTTTGGCAATGTTTGGTACGACACGTAAACCGCATACTCTCCTTTTTCCGGCATATCGGGTATCCATTCGCATTGACTTATATCTCCTTTCGAAACTGTTTTTATCTGGCGGTATGTACCCAGTTTAAACGGATTTTCGCCATCCAGATAGATAGTCTTAGTATTTGCAAATCCGCTATTTGTTCCTGTAATCCATGATTCTTTTCCAGACTTTTCCGTGTAAGAAGAATTAGCTATATTCTTGTCATTGTCAACTATTATCTCATGACGTTGTGTATCCCTTTCACGTGGCAATAGGACATTTGCACCGGCATGTTCAAGCATCGGTACAAGATATGGCAGTACATAGCTCTGTGTATACAGGTCCTCTACTGTTTGAAAAATACGTGCCCGTTGCCATTCCCATCTGGCCAGCTTTTGTTCATAATACCAACCGTGACTTTGCCAAATTGCCAGATGGTGGTTTTGCAAGCCCTTTTCTGATGTATAAGGTCGGGACAAATTGGAAACCAGAGGCTTATCTAATTTATTAGCAAATAAGTCCTTTTTCTTTTTACCAAAAGGAACAAGATTTTCTATCGGTTGTGTATCGGTTATAAGTTCTACCTGATGCTTTTTATATTTTTCAGGCAATAACCCTTTTATATACGTATAGATATTATCCACATCGTTTTGACGAAATGGAACGTATGACAAGTTTATGCCCGTAAAAAACTTAACAGATTTACCTTTAACATTAACAGAATCTACCTTAATCCGATAAGTCTTAATATCCTTATTGGCGAATTTGGTAAGATAGTCACTTATTTCGTTCCGAACCTGATCGGAAATGTCCTGCGTCTGGGCCCCACAAGGAGTCAAAAACAGAAAAGACGCGCAAATAATCAATAATCTTTTCATATAACAATAATTTTATAACCGTTCAAAGGAATAACCTTGCTTTTTTAGTGTCTTTATTATCTCATCCAACCTTAAATATAATTTATCTGTCCTAGTCACATGGGTACCGGGATGAATAAGTATAATGCTGCCATTTAAATTATTTTCTTTTTCGAACGCATACAATTGATCGATCAATTTTTGAGACGACATATAGTTTTTCATATCCGGAGTAGTGTAATCGGCTGCCGTTCTCAACCCGGATGTAAAATTGATCAACACTTGCCCTTGAGACTCGATCAACCTCACGTGATCCCTGTTATACCATTCGAAAGGAGGCAAATAATAATTTATCTTGGAAATGTCAATTCCGAACTTTGCCAACTCTGCCATGTTCCTATGAAAATCGTTTATCAGGCTATCTGCACTTACCAAACTCTTATTACGTTCTGCTCCCCATGGAGCATACAATAAATGCTTGTCGGAATGACCTCCTATATAATGTCCTTTCTTTACAATTTCCTTGATTACAGCTTCATGTTCTTTCATACGGAGACAATTTCCCGTAAGAAAGAACGAAGCTTTAATTTTATTTTTATCTAACGTTTTCAATATAGAAGCTGCTCCTTCAAATACCGAATCCGCTGAGAAAATCAGGTGAATTACTTTTTTTGTTGTATCAATACGAACTGTAGCGCCATAGGCATCAGTTACGGTATTACTTTTTTTTTTGACTGTTCTTTTCCCAGTTGTTCCATCATGGAAAGGTAATACATCATGTAGCAAGTCCCATCGATCACAGGCTCATTGGTACCATAGGAGTGTTCGTGGAATACAGCCGGGCCATTCTGAAAGACAGCCAAAGAATCCTTACTTCGACTCACTTTTGGAATACCCAACAATGTATCATGCCAACCTTCATCGATGGGGCCATCAACCAATCCGCCCAAACGGGTATCGTCCATTCTGGAAGAAACGGCTCCTTTCGGAAAACCTCCTATAAACGAGAATCCCCAAGGGTTACAGCCCAAAATCCAATCACGTAAAGCAGCTTCCATCTCTTCAAAGGAATTGTCTCCTGAAATATCTTTGTATTGGTGGGCATAAGAAGCAGCGCCAATAACGGCAAAGTTCGCGCACCACACATAAGGTACACCGTTCATAAACGGCTCATTCCCCGCACGGTTTCGAATGGTTTGTAATCCTTGACGCATGAAGTCGGTGAATTTTTTACTTGTTACTGCATCATCGGATTTTGCCATCAGGTGATGCCCTTGGTTGACAAAAGGATAGAACTGATAATGACGTGCAAAACCAAATGCCCACAAAGGATTAACGGGTTCTAATTGTCCCCAGTAATCGCCTTCGGTACGCCATTTCGGATCTTTGGTAAGAGTATAAAATGTAGCAGCCGCTAATTCTATATCATCCACATAGTTGTCTTCTTCGTAAAAATATGGTGAAACCACACAGACGGTTTGAGTATTTCCGGGCTTCTCAAGGGCAAATTCGTATGCAGGCTCTGCTTTCCCAGACAGTACTTTAGCAAAAGCAGGGTCTATATTCTTGAATAGTTCAGCTCCCAGCGCAAAACAGGAAGCAAACTTACCAGCTGCGGAAGCTACTCCGGTGGTACGGTTCAGTTTAATCTCTCCGGTTTTGGGATTGGGTAAGTCTTGAGGCTCTCCGGTAATGAAATAAACCGGTCGTCCCTTACCTGGTCCCCATCCATAATCTACATTATCGTTTTGGGGCAGACCATAACCGGCATGGTCCCGGTCATCGGCTATCTGATTATACATTTCCTTAGGTGCAGGGTTCATTCTGGATAGCCAGTCCAGTCCCCAACGGATTTCGTCCAAAATATCGGGAATGCCGTTACTGCCCGGACTGGCATCGTCATGATAATTGTCTTTGAAGATTGTTTTATCTTTTGCCTGATAGTAGGCTAACATCATGTGATAGATAGCGCTTGCAGTGGTGGTAACATATTGCAATTTATCGTCAGCATCATGCCACCCTCCGCGAACATCAATACGTTCTCCTGTACGAGTGGGGTGATCAACAATAAAACCATCATGCTGATGACAAACAGTGCCTAAAAAATTATTCTCTCCGCAACGTTGACGACGCATATAATTAAGCATAAAATCGACAGATCCTTCATAAATATCTGCTCCAATCTTAAATTGAGGAGATTTCACTCCGGCGGCTTCAATATAATAATCACCTTCTGCCTGAACAGAAGAAAAGTCGAGGCGGAAGGCCGATTTTAACCCCCAATAAGTAGCATCCGTTATTTTTCCATGACCACTGAATACTGTTTTTCCGGTTTTTGCGTTAACAAGTGAAAAATCCGGCGTACCATGTTGAGTCGCAGATAAAACCGGTGGTTGTCCGTTACTGCTACGAAACGATAAATCGGGCGTGATCTCTTCGGTTGAGATTAGCACTGCTACTTTGATATCTTCAGGAAGATACCCTAATTGGTTTATCCTAACCCATGATCCTCCTGATTGTGCATTTACTGTGACAGCAAAAATCACAATTATAAAGGATAATAAACATCGTAGTCTCATGTTTTTTTAATATATAGTTTTATTTACTAATTCGTCAAATAGTTTGGCAACCTTATTCGTAACAACTTCAGCAAATACCTTCCCTTTCTCCGCAGACGATTTCCTTGGATCCCCTACCCCTGTATCGGCGGTTGTTTTTGTCCAGTTGCGTGGTATCCAGCCTACTTTGTTGTTTAAAGAATCAATATTGAACGGCCGGCCGGCACCATCTCCGGCAACTTCCAAGTTCACCAGATCAGGATGGTAATGCATCATAACGGATGTTTCCATTTCGCCGGCATGATCATCTTTATTTTCAAAATAATTGTTCTGAGGCTCTACAGCAAACCAGTCACAGCTTACAATCAACATTTGAGGATAATCTACACACAGATCACGAATCATTGGCTTAAAGCTGTTTCCTCCATGCCCGTTCATTATCACCACGATATAGATTCCCTGATAGTTAAGCGATTCAACAATATCGCTAAGGATGTACTTTTGAGTTTCGTAGCGGGTATGGAGGCAGAATGGTAACTCCCGCTGTCCGGGATTCTGTGCACCTAACGGAATAGGCGGCAATACCATCCCTTTTACCCCGTACTTCGACCAGGCTTTTTCTACCGCATCTACTGCAATATCGTGAGCAAGATAACAATCGGTAAGATAAGGTAAATGATAATTATGAGGTTCGGTTGCACCCCATGGTAACACAGCATAAGAATATGGTAAATCTTTCAGATTCCCATATGTTTCTTTTTGCAGATCAATATGTTTATTTTCTTCTGCCATGTTTATGACGGTTATATACTTGATACTCTCTTCTTATATTCAGCCAGACAGGCATCTAACCGTTCGTGAGCAGTTGTATCTCCCGGAACGTTATGCGAAGGATGTATATAGAGTTTAACTCCCCTGTCGGCTAATATTTCAGCCACAGTAGTTATTGTCATCCATACCATTGTTACAAAAGCCAATGTAGATACAGGGCCGACTTTATCCTGGTGATTCTTTAAAGGAACAGATGCATCCACTACCGGTACACAAGAATCAACCACTATGTCTGCTATTTCAAATATAGTTTTCCCGCTCGGATGGCGTGTTACTTTTCCTTTTGCTTCAGCAGCCGAACCGAATACAATAACTTTCATTCCAAGTTCTTTAGCACATAAAGCTACATCAATATTTACATTATTAATGCCTGTATGCGAGAAAATCCATATACAATCTTGCTTATCAAAGTTGTATGCTTTCATTATAGCATTACCGTAACCTTCGGCACGTTCAAGAAATAAGAATTGATGAATTCCCATTTGCCCTGTTATTCCTGTAAAGAATGTCATCGGTAGTTCTACCATAGGATGGAATCCAACGAATCCTCCGATACGGGGATACATCTCCTCTACCGGAATAGTTGCATGCCCACAACCGAATGTATGTACCCAATGGTTCGATTCAATGCTATCGGCCATTACCAAAGCAGCTTTTTTAATATTTTCCAATTGAGTTTCTTCAATTTTTTGCATAATGCCACGCGCATTTGCCAACCATTCTAATGCTAACATAATTTCTTTTAATTTTTATTATTAATAATTTTTGGATTTGTAAATACGATAATAAACTGTATTGCTAACAATATAGCAAGGAATACAGGAAATGAATTTATATCGAACGTTCCGGATATATATCCCATAGCATAATTCAGAATAGAGTTTCCACCTAATGCTATAAAAAGAGCTATACCGATTGCAGTACCTGACGTTTCTTTGTATGCAGAGCCTATAAGTCCGATTGCGACAGGAAAGCCTGCTGATAAACCAAAGCCAATTAAGAATAAGCCTAATGTGACCACCGGAAATGTTGTTGACCAGTTTAATAAAGCTATTCCTACCAAAGATATTGTCATTGCTCCAGAAAGGACATGAATTTGCTTTACTTTCTTAAAAACATAGCTTAAAAATAAACGGGCCAATGTCATCCCTAACACAAAAAATGTCAGAGTTAATACAATATCTCCTTCTTCGATGGATGTTGTAGCTTTTAAATAACTTGTTGTCCAATTATTAAACAGGCCTTCCATTCCACTTTGGAAAAACAGAAAAAAACTAAGGATCAACAGTACAGGCTGCTTTAATAAAGAGGCAGCTTGTTTTACCGGAAAACCTTGTTTAAATTTCGGTTCAGGAAATCTGACCGCTACAAAATACGCTACACATAAGAGCATGAAAATCCCTGTCCACTGAAGGATTATTTCGTAAGAATAATCTTTCGAAAGTACACCAAGCAGAAAAGGGATAATCAAAGCTCCCACCCCATACGAAACCCCTAATATACTGAGTCTGGAGCTACGATTATGATCATCTGAAACATCTGAGGCAAGGGCATTTGTTGATCCGTTGAGCATGCCTCCACCCAGTCCGATAAAGAAAATGCAACCCCGCAATATTGACAGATCGTCAGAGAGAGATAATCCTTCTATGCCTAATATAGTTATGAAAGTACTGACAATAAGCAATATTTTATATCCGAACCGGTCTACTACCGGGCCAAAGATAAGTGATCCGAGTAATACACCAACCGGAAGAAATGTCACTAGAGATGAAGCACCTACAGTATCGAGGCTATATTTTTCAGTCAGAGAAGGTAGTACCGACCCCATTACAATAAAAGCTATTCCAAAAAATGCCATCCCTATACAGGATGCGATGTAGACAAGGTTTTTATTATACATATACTTACTCATTTAAGTGAAAGAATAGCCAGATAACCTGCGCCATAAAGTCCTGCGTCACCAGATAAATGAGACTGTTCAAAACGGACCTGACCAATACTTACCGGTTGAGCCCATTTACATGCCTCCTCATATATATTGTCTATAAACTGTGATGCAGGGCCAAAAACACCCCCACCCCATATAATTTTTTCAGGGTTTAGCAAACTCACCAAGTTTGCTGCTGCCATTCCCCACATTCTTATTGCTTTGCCAAGAACAAATTTAGCTAATGGGTCTTTTTGTCCATATGCGGCAAATATATCTTGTGCTATAATTGTTTCAATATCTTTGTTATAAAGTATACTCTCTTTGAAAAGAGTATCTCCTTTTATTATTTTTTTGGCCTGCCATGCAATACCATTTCCCGATGCTTGACTTTCAAAACAGCCACACATCTCGTACTCATCCAGATATGGAGTTTCCAGTGCCAGCCAACCGGCAGCACCAACTATATCGCCGTGTCCATGAAGAATTTTCCCATCAACTAAAATACCTATTCCAATACCTGTTCCCACAGCTATAAAAAGAGCATTACTACATCCTACAGCAGCGCCTTTCCAGGTCTCACCCAGTATATAGCAAGTCCTATCACTAGCTATATCGACTTTAATAGATGGATTATTTATATGATTCCTTATTTCTTCTTGTAACGGATAGTCATCCCATCCTTTAATATTCGGAGCCCATATTTTACCCGTTTTACTATTGGCAATGCCGGGCACACAGATCCCCACAGATTGTATATCTGTTATACTATGAAGAGCTACAAGGTTATCGATTGTGCTCTTTACCAAGATACCTACTTCGCTTCCCTGTTTATGTTCAAGCAAAGACGATACTTTGTGAAGCATGTTTCCATTATTGTCAAAAACTGCTCCTGTGATTTTTGTTCCCCCTAAATCGATTCCTATGACTGCCATAATATATGATTGTTTAAAGATATGATATTATATTAAGAATTGGAGGATTGAAATCACCCTTAATACTTTAATAATTCGTGTTTTTTTAATTATTGCCCTTCACTGCATTCCAGACGGCATTGCGGAGTGTCCCCCTGCTGTCGTCGCCGTCGTAATCCCAGTACATCATGCCTTTCATACCCCTACTTTTTACCCATGAACCTTTGATAGTAATACTTCTTGCATTGTCATACCCGCAATAATACACGCCGTCTTTTGTTACATACGGAACAGAAGCCGCGCTGTCCCAGTTATCTATCTTATAGACGGCCGGATCAAGCGTAAGAATATTTTTATAATTAATTGCCGTAGGAGCCGTTGAGAAGGAATGTCTTCCATAAAACGGAATGCCTAAAACCAATTTACTTGCCGGCATTCCAGCGTTACGATAAACCTGTATGGCACGGGTACAATCCGAATAAGCAGAAGGATCGCTAAGAGCCGACTGGTGGTGTGGAGCTTCGTCCAAATCGTATGTCATGACGTTCACAAAATCCACATAAGGGGCAACCGCCTTTATATCGATATAACGGTAACCTCCCGCCACGGCTTCCTTATCGCGGCAATAGCCGGCATACGTAAGCAAGTATCGATCTTCCAAAGTTTCGCGCAGTTGCCGCATCAGTTTCACGTGATTTGCCACATCCGCCGCCACGTCATAAGGGCTGGCATGGTTACTGCTCCATGAAAGCCCGGGAAATTCCCAATCCAAATCAACACCGTCGATGCCCCACTCTTCAAGAAATTCTTTGCAATCTTCGGCAAAAATTTTTCTGTACGCATCGGATTTGGCCAACAGTGAAAAACCACCGCCTCTCGGATTATCCGAATTTTCTAATGTATTAGTAAAAGAGATACATACTTTTAGATTGGAATTTATTTTTTTCAGATCAACCATTTGTTGAAAACGCGCCCTGTTGCCCTGTAATTTAAATCCTTCATAAACACCGTTCCTCAAATAAGGTTCGGCGAAAGCATAATTCAAGTGGGTAATATAAGCCGGATCGGGAATGGCGGTACCATACCATGTGACATAGGCGATTGCAACCTGTTTCACAGGTTCATCCTCCGGCTCTTGTTCCTGTTCATTTTCCCAAGGTGTTTCATCTTTTTCACAACCGGAAAATAGCACAGATATTGTAAATAAAATAAAAATAATTTTTTTCATAAAAAAGTCTCAGACTCTCATCCCCCATACGGGGATGAAGGAATCTGCGTTATAGGTTATCTAAATTTATAGCCACGAGCGACTATCTTACTGATACGTAATTTTTTGCACCGTGCTTTCCACATTATCCTCATTTAGAGTAGTCAAGCAATAATCGCCTTTTTCGGTAAGCGTATATTCCCGATCCGACGTTATGGCAACTACCAGCCCTTTCTTGTTTTCTACTTTGTAGATTATCGTCCTCAACCCAGACGCGGCATTCCATGTCAGTTTACCATCCGATATAGAAACGTTGCTGACAGGAGCCGATTCCGCCACAGTTTTACGGCCAAGAAACGGAATAATGGCAGGGCGGGGATATAACTGCTGTTTAATCACATTTACAATTCCCATTTTATTTTCATCGAAATATTTCGCGCTGTACCAAACACTTCCTTTTATCTTGGAATAAAACCGCGCTTCAGCAAACTGCTTCACCAATTCCACGGTAGTTTGGAAACCGGTTGACTCGCCATCGCCGAATTTATTCAAGGCGTACCCGACCATCGGAATAGCGTTGTAAGAATTTTGATCCCACCATCCTACACGATAGGTAAAAGTAGTTGATGAAGAGGCTGATCCCGTAGCAGAATACAATTGGGGAATGATCGCGTCTACCCATCCCTGCTGGCACCATTTTTTAGTATCGGCATAAAGCTCGTCGTTATAAGAAGGCGATCCTGCCGGACTAATGGTAAAAGCGACTCCGGGTTTGTACTGGACTATTGTTTCATAAATCTTTTGCACCATCTTATCCACATTGCCCCGCCGAAACGCCGCCACTGAACTATAACCGGTGCCGTATTGAGTATATTCCGTAGCATCGTTCAACCCTGTGGATGCATAATCCCCCGGGTCAGGATAAAAATAGTCGTCGAAATGGATACCATCCACATCATACTTGGTAATCATATCCTTCACTATGTCCGCTATGCGTTGATGAACCGCTGGCAAAGCAGGATTATAGATGCGTATCTTATCATAGTCTTTTATCAAATTGGCAGGAATTTTAGAATCCAAAGCCGGAAACGAAACCGATTTATCAGTTCTTGTAGTTATGCGGTAAGGATTCATCCATGCGTGAAACTCCAATCCCCGTTTATGTGTTTCTTCTATCATGAAAGCAAGTACATCATAGCCTGGGTCCTGTCCGGCCGTACCGGTAATCCATCGGCTCCAAGGCTCATACTGCGAATTATAAAATGCATCTGCTGTCGGTCTTATCTGAACAAACACGGCATTCAGTTTTGCCGCCGCCAACGTTTCCAACAAGTCTGTATACTTTTTTTTCTGTCCGGCAACCCCATGTATGTTCTGAGGCCAATCCAAACTCCAGACAGTCGCAATCCATGCAGCTCGCATTTCCTTGACTGCGAGCTCGATTTCCGCAGTAGGCGGCGGGGGTTCCGGTCCAGGATCAGGAAGCTCCAATTCAGGATCGCTACCGCAGGATACGGCAAATGCCAATATTAATACATATAATAAATATTTCAGGCTTTGTTTCATCTTTCTTTTTTTTAAACACTTCCAATCCCTATCCTGTAAACAGGGATTGGAAGTAAAACTTTATTTTAAGGTTGTTTCTTAGGTATTTCAAACAGCGCAAAACCAGCTCCCACAGCGCCACTCAATAGATACAGCCTATCACTGTCTGCAATCCATGCAGTGCTGATAGACTTATCTTGTCCAGCGGCTCCTTTCAGGTTATATTCAAATACCTTTTTCTCGTTTATATTTTCAGCCGTCAATGCCTGAAGAGCGTCTTGCGTAGACCCTGTCACAGTGGCGCCCTGCGTAATATCGTATACTCTGAAGAATGTATCTCCACCGGCACTGGTAGCACTCATAGTAATCAAGTAACGCGCATCGTTGAAGTTAAAGACTTTGGCATCGACACCCTGATCGGTAGCAATAACGCTTACAGGTACAGTGTACAATATTTCCGCATTGGCATTTGTCAGATTGATCGCTCCCTCATGCCCGGTATAGATATATTCATTACTTGCTCCGCCTACACGATTCAAGGTCGACCATGTGCCCGGATGCGGAGTGACAGATGATATGAGAGCAGCAGAAGTTTTTGTGGTGAATCCTGAAACAGCTACTCTAGCCACTCCTGTTGTTCCATTATTATTACTATGCGTAAATAAATATCCATTTCCCGACGCATCGATGTCAGCCGACACAAAGCCATCGTAACGACCTGAAAATCCTTGTATATCAGTAGTATTCACAGTGATAGTCGTAGGTGTAACCGTAGGAGTGGTTTCATTCCAAACCCTGAAAATTAATCCGGCGGTTCCCCACGCAAGTAAATTACAAGTATATATATGCCCATTAATCAAAACGCCTCCATTAGCGGCATATGACGCGCTGAGAGGATCACTAGGATTGGTATTATAATCTGTCAAAGCGGTAGGTGTAAGCGTTCCATTTTTCAGGTTTGCAATACTAAGTAGAACCGGTCCTTTGTCAGGTCGATTAACAACCAGCACATTATTCAAGCTTAAACTATATTGGCGGCCATCGGTGTTCGCTGCGCTATAAGTCGGGCTGTCAATGCTTCCTGTCCCAAAGTCACTTAGAGTAGGAGTAGCAGCCGAATAGTCGTAAACTTTGATTTTACTGAAATCGGCGCCGCCTTCCGTCGCAGGTATTACGTCTTCTTCGATACCTTCGATGGTAACCCAATATACCGTAGTGAATACTCCACTGATTACTGTAACATCACGGGTTACAGGCCATGTTTCCGACGTAAAATTATATGTCAATGCATCCAGCATTGCCCCTTCGGACAGCTCCGCGTCAAAACTGATGGTTGCAGGATTAGTCCCCGCTGGCAACACAGGGAAGGAAATTGTTTTGTTTTCTTCATCAATTATTCCTGTAATCTGTACGTCGCCTGCAAAACCGGCATTGATATTGATAGAGTAGATCCTCCGTTCCGGAGCAGGTTCAAAGCTGAGAATAACCACATAATCCTGTGTACTCGAACCATTAATCACGGTAATAGTTTTAGAAACCGGATAGGTAGCCGATGAAAAATCATATTCCTTTTGATCCAGCTGAGCCCCATCGGAAAGCTTTTTGGCGAAACGAATACAAGTAGGGTCTGTTCCAGCCGGTAATTCTGCAAAAGTAATGCTTTTTCCTTTTTCATCGATTATTCCCTCAACATGTAAATCGCCCCAAGGACCAGCATTCGCGATACCGATTTTATAAATCACTGTTTCTTCCGATACCGGATCATCGCTATCCTTGCACGAAGCCATTATCATGGCCAACGAGACAAGCAATAAGCTTATTATATTTATTCTTTTTCTCATAAATACATATGTTTAAATTAGTTTATATGTAAAATAGAGCACGGTTTTCGTAACAGTTTCCCTTCGTCATGAAACAAAGGGAAAAACTGTTTACGTCTCTATTATTTACTGATTCGCTTTCACTTTTTTAGAAACTTCAAACACTGCAAATCCAGTTTGTACACCGCCTGCCAGCAGATACAAAGTATCATTTCCATCGGCAACCCATGCTGTGGTCATCGAAGTGTTTCCTGGTGCAACAGCCGCGCCCAATGAATATGAGAACAAAGGATCAGCCACATTCATTAATTCGAGCGCAGCCTGTGTTGTAGCGCCCTTCGTAATATCATATACATAGAAAGTTCCCGCAGCATCCATCACAATCAGATAACGCTCTTGGTTGAAAACAACAACTTTCGCATCTCCTTTAGTCGCACCGATCTTATCTGTAGGAATAGCATACTGAACGCTTCCGTTCGAACCTACTAATCTGGCTGGAGCGCTATTGCTGTTCCATCCGCTATAAATATATTCGTCGTCTGTTCCCGGTACATGGTTAATAGCCGCCCAAGTTCCGGTAAGCGGTTCTGTGCCTGGGAACAAAGCAACATCTGTTTTAGTTGAAAATCCGGAAACCGCAAATCTGATTAATTTTTCGGATACAGGGACATTGGTATTGCCCGATATAAAAAGATAACCGTTTCCTTCGGCATTGATATTGGCAGACAAAAAGCCGTCATAACGCCTCGGCGCTACCGGGTAATCATAAGAAATTATCGAAGGCACCGCTTCCGGATGACTTTCTTCCCAAACCCTGATATACAAAGTATTACCCCAAGGAGTACCATTACTTATGTACACATGGCCGTTCGTTATCAATCCTCCGCTCGAATACCATGCTTCAGTCGCCACATCCGATCCGTTTAAAGCAGATACGTTGCCGATATTACCTTGCTTGATGTCAGACAATCTAATTAAGCCCGGCCCTGACGCATTCCTATTAACAACCAAAACATTCTGCAAACTTAATCCATATTGGCGTCCATAAGAAGCATCGTTGTTATATATAGGTTTATCGATACTACCGGCGGCATAATCTGCCAGATTGAGAGTAGCAGCCGAATAGTCGTAAACTTTGACTTTACTCTTAGCAAAATCTGCACCCCATACCGGTACGTCAAGCCTTATAGTAGCAAAGTAATAACGTTTTCTCAAACCATTGACAACAGCTATAAGGCGTTTCTTCTGGGTATCGCCTTCATCCATCACAAAATTATAATCATTTTCATCTAAATAAGCGCCTTCGGGTAGTTCGGCTTCAAACCTGACATGCGAAAGATCGCTCTCCTCATGAACTTCCGGAAAAGTAATTTCCTTCGTATTCTCGTCCACCGTACCCACGATAGTCTCTGTGCCGCTAAGCCCTCCGTTGATAATTTTAATACCATATATCACAACTTCGTCAGCTGTGCTGTCAAGATATTTGTCCTCTTTTTCACAAGAGGCTATCATCAAACAAAACGGGACAACCAGCAATCCTATATATTTTGTTAAATTCTTCATAATCACGTTATTTTAATTTTAAACATAACCCATATCTTATAAGTCACTAGGCCAACCTTCGGTCTGAGCCAACTCATAACCTTTCTTCTGGTATTCGATCCGTTGGTTTCTTCCTACCGGAGCCAGATAAGGATTCACATTCAGCACACCGAGGAAAGCCTGGCGTCCCGTTATATTGGTAGGAGAATAGAATCCAATCATCTGAGCGGCGTTAGAGCCATTATACACTATTACTGTCCCATTCATATCGGTAACAGCCAATATATCGGGCTTAAGCAGGGAATTCAACGCAGTGGAATTGGCATTAATCCATGTTCCCCTGATAATGTCAGGATTCAGCGTAGGGTCCATATATTCCAGTTTTTTCCAACGTTTCAGGTCCAATAAGCGCGAATATTCGAAAGCCATTTCCATACGCCTTTCGCGACGGATTTCCCAGATTAGTTGAGGCACGTCGCCTTTATCGGGACTGCTTGGAAGCCCGGCCAAACTCAAAGCGGCCGTTTTCTTAACGCCTAAAGCCACAGCTTCCGACGCAATAGGACGGTTGCGTATCTTATTGATGGAAATGTCTATATCGCCCTGTGTAACAGCGTCTCCCCCCAATGTAGCTAACTCGGCTTTGGCTTCGATCCAATTTAACAATACTTCCGCGTAACGTATGACAGGATAATCATTTTTATTATTCGTACTTGTAAATTCTGCCGGTAAACCACTTCCTTCATAACTAACACCTATCCGGCTGATAAACTTAACAGTGTAAATACAAGAACTAAGAGACCGTGTAGTAGCCCTTGGGAAGAATGTCGCTTCGAAACGCGGGTCGCGGGTCGCAATCAGGTTGCTCATGTCAAAATTCTTGTTAGCGGCGGTTGCTGATGTCTGCCAATCAGATCCATCGTTGCAGATAAACGCCTTTACTAATGACAGGCTCGGGTTAGTATATCTATTTTCCGACAAATTGCAATAAGAAGACACACAATGTGTTATACCATAATTCGGATCATAGTGACGATAAAATATAACATCTTTATTTCCCGCCAGATCTTCGGAATTGAACAGATTGCGGAATTCAGTCACAACATCGTATTTACCATTGCCTTTGATCAAATTGGCCGCTTCTACAGCAAGATTGAGAAATTTCTTTGCGCGTTCGTTGTTATTTTTATGGTATTTCTGCCATGTGCCTTCAAACAGAGCCAAGCGACTTATAAAGCCAGCCACTACATATTTGTTCACATTCATGGCACCATCGTCCGACCTTACATTCTGCATAGCAAAAACAAAATCGTCATACACGGCATCCATCACTTCATCACGGGGTGTGCGAGGCTTGTATATATCGGCAGGATCAACATTGTTCACTTCGTGGTCGTAATATGGCACATCGCCGAAAACCTGCACCAACCCGGCGTAATCCATCGCTCTGAAAAAGCGGCCGATTCCCAGCCAGTGGTTCTTCTGCTCCTCGTTCAGTACGCCGCCCATCCGGTTATTGATGCGGTCAATCATAATATTCGCGCGCCGCGGCCATGCGAAATTCCAATTTGGACCACTATAATTTGCCAACCAAGGAATCGTAGTAAGCGTAGAGGTATTATTTCCCCTATCGTTAGGCACAGACAGTTCAAAACCCGTTTGAGCGCCGTTAGCCACCATATCGTCGCTGAACTCATAACCGTTAAGAGGTGCGTATTCGGTCCCCCAGCCTGAGTTATAACCCACGAAGTAACGTGGATAAAAGCCATTGGCGTACAACCTCAATTTAGATTCGCTAGTCCAGAATGAATCATCATTTTCTTCCGACAGCGGCGGACGGTCGAGCACATCCTCGCAAGCCGTAAAGAAAAACAGCGCGGACATGGCGATTAACATTATTATCGTTTTGATATTTATTGTTTTCATATTTTTCGAATTTATTGTTTTAGAAGCTTAACTGTACCCCGACAGAGGCAGATTTGAACATAGGCGTACCTGTGCCGGTGCGTCCCAGATTGTAGCTGTTACTAAACATGGAGTAACCGCTTATAGCCTCAGGATCAATAGGTAATCCACTCAGGTTGTCGAAAGTAATGAAGTTCTCCAGTGAGACATAAAAACGAGCTTTCGACATAAGTGCTTTTTTCAACAATTTAGGAGGGATCGAATAACCAACCGTGATATTCTTGATTCTGGCGTATGCCATATTCAACAAATAACGGGTTTGTACCTGCAAACTGTAATTGGTATTTTCACCCTGGTTATCCCACGGACGGGGATAAAAGGCATCTGTCCTGTCCTGCCGCCAGTAATCCCCGGCGATAGCCTGCGGCATAGCGCCGTCCGACGCATGATAGCCCGGAATAGCCAATTGTCCGCTACCCCATATATCGCGTTTGCCTACGCCCTGCAAGAAAACAGATAAGTCGAAACCTTTGTAGTCGGCTCCCAGCCTGAGCCCGTATTCGTAGCGTGGAGTAGAGTTACCGATCACTTTGCGGTCGCCCGGATCGCCGAAAGTTCCCCTGCCCGGAGTAATATATCCGTCGCCGTTTATATCCATAAACTTGACATCTCCCGGACGGAATATCACGACACCGATGCCGTCTTCAAACCAAGTTTGGTAAACAGGATTCTGTCCTGCCAGCATGTATGATTGCTTAGGCGTCCCGTTAAGTATAATAGTCACTTTCTTAAATTTACCGTCATCGCCGCGCACAAAGTCTTCTTCCTGATACAAGCGATCCGTTACATATCCCCAAATGTCTCCGTATCTTGCGCCCGTAGCAAAGGTACTACCAATAGACCTGTCTTCCCATGGCGTTTGCCAATCCGGACCTTTTGTTATATAGGTAACATTGTCCCATACAGTAGCCAACGCACTGATACCTATACCATTGCTAAACCGGTGATTATAATTGACAGACACTTCCCATCCCTTTGTTCTCAGGTTACCATAGTTACCTTGAGGCGCGGAAGCTCCATACGTGAACGGAAGAGCATCACCCGCCATAATCATATCTTTCGTGTCGCGCCTGAACCAGTCGAACGTAACGCCCAAGTCGCCTTTCAAGAACTGGAGATCGATACCTAGATCCAAATTTTCTATACGTTGCCATTTGATATCTCTTTGCACTGCGGCCGGCGTAGCATACGTATAAGTTTGTGTTCCATCAGAGCCCAGCCATGTGGTCTTGCTTACACCACCCATGGATGGTATATACAGATTATTTGAGACAGACTGGTCGCCTATACTACCCCATGAAGCCCTAAACTTCGCGAAATAAAAAATATTCTCCACAGGTTTGAAGAATTCCTCGTTGGATATTACCCACCCCGCCGAGAAAGCAGGAAAGGCCTTCCACCATAAACGGCTGGGGAATTTAGATGAGGCGTCGTAACGCAGGTTGGCTTCCAGCAAATATCTGTCGCTAAACGAATAATTGGCACGTCCGAAATAACCCAACAACGAACTCCATCCGGCAGTACCCGATACAGTTGGCGTGCCAGTCGCATAACTGAATTGAGGATTCTCATAATTGTATAATCCTGTTAATTGTCCATAGTGGCTCTTGTAATCGGAAGCAACACTGTTCATACCGAGCATAAACTTAAGAGCGTTCGTTTCGTTCAACTTCAAGTTATATGTAGTATAAACATTGAATGTATGGCTGTTTGTCCTAAGTGAATTCCTGTTTATATAAGCAGCAGCAGATGTTCCATCTCCCGGCCATGAAATCTGGTTAAAGCGGTATGCCGGCATTGCGTCGTAGTCCCATGGATCTACCACATCTCCGTTTGCATTCACATAAACACGGTCACCCACTCCGTCCGTCCAGGCGATAGGACCATACCATGTATCTCCTCCTGTAAAAATAGAGTAAGACCTTTCGGTGATATCCTCTTGTGTCCAGAAAGTGTAGTCAAAGTTGAGGTTCCAGTTTTTAGTAAAATTAACAGTAGCCCCCAAGTTAATATTCGAATAAATGTTGCGCACACTCGATGTGGTCGATTCGGCCAATTCGTAAGCCGGATTCCTCATCTGATTGCCGAATTGATCCACCGTTCCCACAGGCATCAAGCTACCCCAACGATAAGCGTACAGCCATGGATCGGCGGTATATCCATTTACGCTAGGGAAACGTTTTATCCGGTCGGAATACATAGCGCCGGCTCTCAATACAAGATACTTGTTAATTTCCGTAGAGAGCTTTATTGATACGTTATATCGTCTGAAATCATCGAATTTTGCATTTTTAGTCATACCTGACTGGTCAAGCAGCCCTAACCCTACATTGTACGAAGTTTTACCGTTACGGCCTGTGACAGACAGATTGTGAGTCGTCGTAGGCGTCCAATCGGCTACCAGAGCGTCAATAGCATCGTATACACGGATTCCCAGTTTATTACCTGCGGCATCTACATACCAATCCCTGCCATAGACAACCGGATCGGTAGGGTTAACCTTGCCTCCGTATTTTTCGATCCATAACCTTGTTTTTTCTAAACTTTCCTCGTTCATTTTCCACATATTTCCCACAGCAGCTGTGCCCGGACTTTCAGGATTACGGGTTCTGTAAGCGTCCAATGTGTATTGAAGTCCGTCTATCGTGGCCATATTCAATGGTTTAGACCTATTCTGCCAAGAAAAATTTCCTGAATAAGAAACTGTCACAGATTCTGTATTAGCGCCCTTCTTCATGGTCACCAAAACAACCCCGAAGGCAGCTTTGGAACCGTAAATAGAAGTTGAAGCTGCATCTTTCAGCACAGATATAGATTCTATATCGTCCGGATTAATCATTTGTATACTCGGCACTTCTACGTTGTCCACCAATATTAACGGAGACGAAGACCCATTGATGGAACCGACAGCCCCACGTATTTTCATTATTGGGTCTGAACCAACTTCCCCACTGGCCACAACAACCGATAGCCCGGGTACAGAACCTTGCAATCCGCGTCCGACATCGGCAATAGGACGACTGGTTAATGTTTTGCCAACATCAACCGAAGTTACGGCACCGGTCAGGTTTTCTTTTTTCTGGGTACCGTAGCCCACTACTACAACTTCCTCCATAGTCTGGGCTGTTTCCACTAAGGTTATATTTATAGTAGTTTGAGTTCCGACTACTTTCGACTGCGATGTATACCCCAGATAGGAGAATACGAGAGTTGCTCCAGATGTAGCTGTAATGGAGTAACTACCATCAACATCTGTCATAACCCCTTGAGTGGTTCCTTTAACGGCAACGCTTACCCCAACCAAGGGCTCGCCGCTAGAATCTATAACTTTTCCTTTAACTGTAATTCTTGTTTGTTGCTGTTCCAACAGTCCGTCAGAATGTACTTTGGCATCCGCTGCATAGCTATTTATAAAGATGCATATAAGCCCAATGACCAACAAACAAAGAACTTTTTTCAGCATTGAACTTTTACTTTCTTTTAAGTTGTCCATAATAGTTTGTTATTAATTAAATATTACAGTCTATATATTGAGATCGTAATTTTACGGGGCATAGTATTATTAACTTGATCTACATACAAAGACCTAATAAAACACATTTAAAATAAAAAATAAGATGTTAGAATATTTGATGTTAGAATATTTCCATAAGCTATCAGTTTTGTATATATATTCATTATTTTCGATAATTTAGTTCGATATTTTTAGACTTTAAATTGAACAGCACAATGCTTTAAAACATTGACTTTTATCATTCCAAAAACCTATTAATTGAAAAATACGATAGAACTCTCAGAATGAGAAGGACTCAAACTAGTTATTCCGTATCTGTATTTTTCTAAATCTTTCTTGTTTTTGCATGGTATTGCTAATTCTGTTAAGCCGGTTACAGCAATAATGCTCTCGGGATTATCTTTATTTACCGGTTTATTCCTTTTAAATTTGTAAATAACAAAACGTTTGGCATTTTTGCCACGCTGCCATTTTAAAGAAATATTTTGATCATCAATCATTTGAATTGATGCATCTTGCGGATTTTCAGGTTCAATGCGTTTAATTCTATTGTTTTCGGGTGAGATGCTCAGGTATTTATATTCTTTTTTACTCAACTGCTTTTCTAATTTTACTTCAGGTTTGTTAAACAAAGATTTGGCACTGAAATATATTTCTCCCTTAATATTAGGGTCTGACATATTTCTTTTTATCTGACGGATAAGCTCCTTTGAGTTATGCCACTCTTTTTGTTTGGCATCCTTAGAAATTCTATATGGAGCCAGGCCTGCATATACATTCGCTCCATAATTATATTTTGACCACCAATCGGCCAGGATAGCATAGTCTGCAATTTGGTATCCTATATTAAAGTATAACTGAGGTAGTACATAGTCAATCCATCCTTTTTCCTGCCATAATAAAATATCGGCATACAGACCATCGTAATTGGTCATTGCTTTCGTATCTGATCCGCGGGGGTCTTCTGTTTTATTACGCCAAATAGCAAATGGAGAAATTCCAAATTCGACCCAAGGCTTGGCAGATTTTATTGTTTCGTTTATTTCTTTTATTATCAAATTGACATTATTCCTGCGCCAATCTTCTTTGTTTTTAAATCCACGTGGATATTTTGCAAATGTCATAGAATCAGGAAATTCTTGTCCGGCAATTTTGTAAGGATAAAAATAATCATCCATATGTATTGCATCTATATCGTAGTTACTTACAATATCTTTTACAACATTGCATGTAAATTCGCGGACTTCATCCAAACCCGGATTGAAATATTTAGCTTTACCATAATTTATTACCCATTCCGGATGTTTATTCATAATATGATCTTTTGCATATGTGTTATAGCCCACAGTGTCATTATTTATACGATATGGATTGAGCCACACATGTATATTCAGCCCTCGTTTATGACATTCGTCAATAGTAAATCGCAACGGATCATAACCCGGGTCTTGGCCTTGTACTCCTGTCAACCAATGGCTATAAGGCTCGAATTTGGACTTATAGAAGGCATCTGCAGTCGGTCTTATTTGAAAGATAACAGTATTCATGTTATACGCCTTCACATTGTCCAACAAGTTTATCATCTCCTGTTTTTGATCTTCTGAAGGGAGACCCTTTTGCGAAGGCCAGTCTATATTAGCAACAGTTGCAATCCATACGCCACGTATAAACCTTTTATTGGACTGGGCAGAAACAGATGCAAAAAATAACATTAGCAAAATCAAGCAGAAATTTAATTTTTTCATATCATTACAACTAATAAAATTTTAACTTCCAGCACCCTCCTTCCGTCATCACCTATTACAAAGACCAACATATATCAGGATAATACATATAGATCCAATCAAAAGAAATTAAGGAATGACTGTAAAATATAGACAGAAATGCTTTTCATGGTGTAAACAATCATATAAAATAGAATAGCATACTATCATTGGTCGATGTAAATATATAAGGTTTTTATCGATCTTTTTAGATATATTTCCTTATTTTGTATTTTATTATATATATTTTCAATATTTTAATTTTAATAGTTTGTGAAATAATTATAAAATACAGAAACACAGACATAATATAAAAACATACAAATACATTTTTATATTTACGAACATTTTTTAATCATTTTTCATATATAATGAGGGCGGGTGTATCAAAAGCCTCAAGGCTTTTTAAAATGGCAAAGGTTGATAATCAAACATGACTACCAACCTTTGGGGTTATGATCAATATTGTTTCTTTCAGAATTTCATGTCCGTTATAGATGCAGCAACCACATTGGCAACCACTTCACGCAAGCGTGATACAGCACCTTTGTCTTCGGGATGGACACGATTTGTAAGCAATATGACAGCTGTATCACTCTCAGGATCGATAGTAATTGATGTACCTGTATAACCTGTATGACCATAAGCCGAAACGTCAAAAATATCTCCGTCATTGGCATATCCGGAATATACATCCCAACCTAAAGCCCGGCCAAATTTTTCAAATCCGCGAGGTACACTCCTAAGGGTCTTCACTGTTAAAGGGCTTAAAATTCGTACACCTTTTACCTCTCCATTGTTGAGTAACATGGCTGTTAATACAGCCAGATCTTCGGCATTGGAAAATACCCCCGCATTGCCCGAAACTCCTCCATTGACTATACCGGCCAAAGGATCATGTACCTTTCCTTTTAGCACAGAACCATCAGCTTGTTTCTGAGTAGGCGCCACCCAATCCAATGTTTCTCCGGTAGGATTATAGTCTGTATGACGCATGCCTAAAGGAATAAATATATTTTGTTTGGCAAAATTTTGTAAACTCATTCCCGATACTGTTTCGATAATGCGTTGTAGAGTTATAAAATTTAAACAACTATAGTCGAATACCGTAGAGGGTTCATTGTTACGTTTCACTTTCGATATATGTGTGATTAATCCATCCGGATTAGGCATTGTATATTCTTTCTTTAACTCTTCCACCGAAGCATAAGGAGGAAGACCCGATGTATGAGTAAGCAGATCTATGATCCTGATATTCTTTTTTCTTCCCGAATCAGGATCTGTCCATGGTTGAAAACCGGGAATATACAATGATACATTGTCTCTCAATCTGATCTGTCCCCTTTCCAGTAATATCATTGTAGATATAGCCGTTGATACGGATTTGCTTACCGAAGCAAGATCAAACACCGTATTGGTAGTCATTGCGATAGTATCAGGATACACCTGTTTGTTTCCATAAGCTTTCAAATAGGCGATTTTCTTGTGACGTACTACAGCCAGTACAGCCCCAGGAATTTCTCCCTTCTGGATAGACTGTTGAACAACAGCATCAACATAAGCTAGTTTTTGCTTGTCCAACCCGGCTTTCTGAGGGCTTACTACCGACAGTTGCGCATATAGGTTGCATCCTGCGATTAACAAAATGAGTAATGATATTATATGCTTCATTTAACCAGTTTTATATTAAAAGAGAAGAAAAGGAGCTGCGCTTTTAAATAGCTCCTTTTCGCTCATTACAATCCTTTTATATCACTTAATATAATTGTTATACTCGTCATCTGTAGCACAATCCCACCAAACAGGGTAACACCAGATATTCAAATCCATGGCATGCTTGTTAGCAGCCATAGCATTTACCGTATTGTACTGTAACTCAAGTGCGTTAGGCATCCTCCAACGACGCATCCAGTAAGTAGGATCGGTCGGCGTAGTACCTGTTATCTCTGCTTGACCTGCAAACAGCGGGCTACGTCCATAACCCGGATAAACCATGCCGAAACTACCAATATTGCCCGCACTGTAATTGAAACGGCGCATATCGTTCCAGTTTTCAAGACTACAACCCATAGCTACATATTTTTGTAACATGATGTCGGCCATTGTCAGGCTGCCTGCATCTTGGCATACAGCAGCACTGGCCAGATACGAAGACATCTTGCTTATATCCATCGGCATCATGTCCGGATTGTCGTAACCCGCCGATTGCCATTCTGTCAGTTTAGTCTGCATCATGTCCATGTGAGCCTTGATACCGTCCTTGTATGCGGTAAGCGCATTTGCCTTTTCTCCTTTTCTCATGTAAACCTCTGCCTTGATGAAGCACATTTCGTGGTAAGTTAGGATTTCCTGATCCGAGTTTGGACGGATCTGAAATGAGCCTGTGGAAGCCACGGCTCCGGCACTTTTTCCGGAAGTTGAGGCATACCAATTCATATCCATCTCGTCAGAGCCGCCTGTCAGTGTAGAGTACTGACGCAGATTTACATATACAGTATCGCCTGCTAATATGTAATTTCCATTGTTTATAAAATGCGATCCCTTCGGATAGGTAACGGTTATAGCATCAGCATCGGCTGTATAATTATAGTTTCCGGCATTCAGCCCATTAATAAAAGCCGTACGATCGGCAGGTAGAGCGCCTGCAAAACTATATTTCACATCTGTATCTTTATCTGCATATGTATAAAGAGCGATAGAAGTAGCGCCTCCCTTTAACAAACGCTCAGACGGGCCGTAAAAATCAACCCCTTTGGAACGTAACCATTCATAAGACATAACCTTGCCATCAGTACTCAATTTCATATTAACCATCATGGCCGGAACAATTTTGCTCATACGCGGGTCTTCCACACCAGAACCACGCATATTGGTCAGCAAGTCATAATAATATTTAGAGATGCGTTGGTTTGAACCCCATGCCACATAGTCGAAATTACCGTTTGTCATAATAGGGTCGCCAAATAGGTAATCGGTCACATCATCCTTCTTGTTATAGCAAACAGCCACCGTATTGTCGGCGTTGGATTGAGGGGCTTTAGACAGACAATCCAAAAGGGCGTCCGGGCTAAATTCCGCTTTCTTGGACAGCTTCAGCAGATAACGAGCTTTCAAGCCGTAGCTAAGTTTCAACCATTTATTCACATTGCCGCCGTTCCACATATCGCCAGCCGAAAACTGTTCAGCTCCGGATTCCTGAGCTTTGCCGAAAAGTTCAATTGCTTCGTCCAGCTTGGCAATACAACCCTCAAAGACTGTCTTACCGTCATCATAAGCGGGGCTTACGGAAGCGCCCAATGCTTCGGTATATGGAATTTCACCATACAGGTCAAGCATTTCCATGAAGCCCAGTGCGTGCATTACGTCAGCAGCAGCCATATAGTGATAGGCGCCTTGCTTCTGAGCCGTATTGTACATGTCGTTCAAATTAGCTGCCGCAGCAACGAACCATGTCTGATAAGATGTAGTAGTAGAACCAGGCTGACATGCCCACGTCACAGCCAAATAAGTATTGTTGGCGCTGTTGCTGTAGTAAACTCCAGACTGGCAGGAAGTACGCATATTGGTAACTCCCGCAGAGTACTGATAGAACTTCTGTATCCACGGCAGCCTGTTGGCTAAAAGCGCTGTTTCATTGTTCGGGTTGTCAGGATCGGTATTGACGTCAAGCCAATCGTTGCAGGAAATCATACCCAACATAAGTATACAACCCAATACGACCATATATTTAATTTTCTTCATAATCTTCTATTTTATCTGTTTTTACTTAGAATGTTAGATTCACTCCCAAAGAGAAACTGGATGTGGAAGGTACACTACAGTAGTCAATGCCCGTAGCTCCTGAACCGCCCGTACCACCAGCCGTGCTTACTTCCGGATCCATACCTTTGTAATTGGTCAAGGTCAGCAAGTTGGTGCCAATAACCGTTACGGACAATCTCTTGATAATGTTCTGTTTTTTGATCAGGTCGGTAAAATCATAGCTGACAGACAACGAACGCAGTTTCAACCAGTTTACAGAAGTGATGAAGTTATAAGAGTTCGACAGATAATTAGACCAGTATTTCTGTATCATGGCTTTGCCCGAATAAGACGTACCATTGATGGTATAGTTCTGATCGGCATAATAAGTCAGGTCAACATCATCGCCAGTCTTGCTGTCAACGCCTTTTACGTTAACGTATTCGCGTCCGTTAGCCGTTGTCAGCTTACTCAAACCATTGGAAGCCAGATAATATTCAGTACCGTTATATACGTCCCCGCCCAGGCGGAAGTCAAGCAGGAAGGACAGTGTCAGGTTCTTGTAGCTGATCGTATTGTTCAACCCGCCGATAAATTTCGGCTCGCGGTTACCTACAACCGTTGCAGTTTCAGCTGATACCTTGTACAGGCCAGTTGTCGGATCTACCTGATAGCGTCCACCCTCTACTTCCACTTGTTTTTTCTCTTCTTTGCCATTTACAGTTTCGATTACTTCCTTCGTTTCATAAGCGTAGCGTGTACCGACCATACCAAGAAAATAACCGCCGTTAGGAACAGACGCGGCTTTGATGGTACCGAACTGTGCATCGGTAGGATAAAACTGCCTACACCTTCGAGGAAAGTACCTAAACGGCCTCGGTTGTAAGATGTATTAAGCGTAACGTTCCATTCAATATCTTTTGTCCGAATAGGCTTGGCGGTGAGGGCTATTTCCATACCCTCATTGATTACAGAACCTGAGTTGATACTAGACATAATATATCCGTTAGCATTGGACAGACGTGGAGATGCAATCTGGTTTTTAGTCTGGCTGTGATAATATGTCCAATCCAGTCCCAGCCGACCGTTGAGAAATTTCAATTCCGTACCCACTTCCCATGCCGTTTGCAGTTCGGGCACAAGGAAGGCGTTACCACTTGTATATTGATTACCCACGCCGGTATAAGAACCGTAAGTGAAAGGACTGACAAGATAAGTCTGCGTAGCATAAGCTGGAGCACTCTTACCCGCGCCGGCTTCACTGGCACGAATCTTACCGAACGTAAGAATATCGTTTTTCGGTAATAGTTCGGTAAATACAACCGATGCGCTGACAGACGGGTAAAAATAAGAACGGTTTTGCAAAGGAAGCGTTGAAGACCAGTCATTGCGCCCTGTTACAGTCAAGTAAAGAATATTTTTGTAAGACGCACGTAATTCGCCGTATATACCAACTAGCCGGTTACGGCTTGTAGCATCCGTAAAAAACCGGTTCTCCTTGGATATATTGGAAAAACTGGTTGTACCTGCGGTGATAAAGTTATATCCCCAATGCGTCTGACTCAGGCGTTCCGTATCTTCGGACGTAGTACCCAGCATCAGGTTCAAGTCTACATCCCCGAAAGTCTTATGAAAATTACTCATCACGTTAGTAGAAATGTATGTATAGCCGTAATCGCTCTTACTCAAACGTCCGTTTTGATACATTTCTTTCACAACGCTACCCGGAGCAATATAGGAATAGGCGTCCGTGGTGTACTGGTCGTAACCTAAGCGCGCCGATACGTCCCACCAGTCTGTAATCTTAAACAAAGCACTCAATGCGCCGGTAAAACGCTTTGTCTTATCGGACATCTTGTTTTTATTGATAATCCAGTATGGGTTTTCCTTGTCGGATGCCAAATCCCACTGTCCGTCAAACAGGCGGTATTTTGAGCCGTCCTCGTTCACATATTTCGATATGTCTTCTGTCAAGGGCCAGCTGTAAATAGCGTTCATGGTTCCGTTACCGCCGCCATCCCACAAACCACTAGAAGTCAACGTTTTATCCGTATTTGAAATAGAGTAGGCCACATTAGCGCCCACCGTCAGATGCCCATATTTCTGCTCCCCGTTGAAACGGATTGTAGTCTTGTCATATGCTGTCTGTCGTACGACACCATCTTGATTGTAATTGGACGCTGACAAGAAGAATGATCCGTTTTTAGAACCTCCGGCTAGGCTTACATTATTATCATAAACGACTCCACTCTGAAAAAAATTGCCGATATTGTCGTACAACTGAGTGCCCACTCCTAACTTTTCTCCCCATGACTGATAGGTCATGTCACTGAAAACACCGTTATTTTCATAATATCCACGTCCAAACTCTTTTTGAACTTCGGGCAGTTTTGTTACCCATGAAGTGTTCATTTTACTGGAAAAGTCTACTTTCACAGCTCCTTCTGCACCCTTCTTTGTCGTAATGATGATAGCACCGTCTGCCGCACGCGATCCGTAAAGCGCTGCCGCTGCCGCGCCTTTCAAAACAGACAAATTTTCGATGTCCTCAGGATTAATATCCATCACGCGATTGGAATAGGTAGTGGCGTTACGCGTCATACCGTCGGTTGCACTGTTACCAATCACCTGCGTGGAGTTGTCGTAAATCACGCCATCGATCACAAACAAAGGTTCGTTGGCACGCCCTTCCGAAGTGGAATTTCCGCCGCGAATAACGATAGTTGCTCCTGCACCTGCTGCACCGCTGTTCTGCGTAATGTTTACACCCGGCACTTTACCTGCCAGGGAATTGATGACATTCGGATTCTTATTTTTCAATATCTCTTTCGAATCCAGATCGGAAACAGCATAACCCAATGCCTTCCTTTCTTTCTTGATGCCAAGAGCCGTAACTACGACTTCGTCCATAGTCTGAGCCGATTCTACTAAGGTTATATCTATAATAGTTTGGGCTCCGACTACTTTCGATTGCGATGTATACCCCAGATAAGAGAATACGAGGGTTACTCCTGAAGTAGTAGTTATGGAGTAACTTCCATTAACATCTGTTAAAACCCCTTGAGTTGTTCCTTTAACGGCAACACTTACTCCAACCAGAGGCTCTCCGCCAGTGTCTGTAACCGTCCCTTTAACCGTAATTCTTGCTTGTTGTTGTTCTGACTGCCCATCCGAATGCACTTTTAGATCCGTTGCATAGCTATTTGTGAAGGAATATACAATTCCAACAGCTAACAAACAGAGAATTTTTTTTAGCAGCTTGTTTTTGCCTTGTTTTGAGTTATTCATAATACTTTGTTTATTAATTTGATACTTCTCCTACTAAATGAATCAATTGGCAAATAATGAAAAGAAACCTATTTATAGACAGTCAACGATTGTTAAAATTAAGATTTCCAAGAATAAAAGAATCCAAAATAAAATACGAGTGTATTTAATTCCTCATTATTTTTGTAATCCCTTAAACATAAATTTTGAATCAAATTCATTATTATAGGTATAAAAAACATGTAAAAGATTTAAAGATAGATTCAAAGATTCCTGTTTGCTTTTTTAAAGTATTACCATAAGCGCTTCAATTTATGTTTTACAATAATATTTGGTTTTAATTTGAGTACAATTAATTAGGGACAATTATTTTTTGTTGGAAATAATACCTACAATCCCTTCGCTTGAGGTAAATAAACATTCCTTTCCACTAAGTGGAACTACAGTATTAATAAGTGAATTCCCAATTTTATATTTCCACAGAACAGTTCCATTTTTAGCATCCAAAGCGAAAATCAATCCGTTCTTCGTACTGCCGAAAACTACATTATCTTTTTCCACGGGCATTGATGGAGCATGATCATAGCCATAGGAAACATTTACAGACCATATTTTTTTAGGTTCGTCAACTATCGCTGAATAGCAAACTACACTGTCTTGCATTGTTTTGCTATATATACGAGTACCATCGGCCGATAAACCGATCGTCTCGCGAACCGTAGATTCATTTGTACGCCATACCGTTTTTCCTGTCTCTGCGTTTACTGCGGTAAGCACCCTGTCCGGAGCTGAAAAAAATACTTTTCCGTAAGCTGCCACAGGCCAAACAGCTGCAGGAGAAAAATGCATTCGGGGAAGACCATTATTCCATGTCCATAACAATCGTCCCGTATGCATATCCAATGCATACATGTTTGTATCCCATGCTCCAAAAATTAATTTACTCTGATAAATAAGAGGGCGTGTTTCAATATAACCTTTAACATTGCTATATTCCCACACTAATTTACCGGTCTTTATATCCAAAGCTCTCATTGTATGATCGCCTGCACCTATATATGCAATATTATTATCAATAGTCACAGCCCCTAAAACAGCTTCTTTAGCCGGATATTTCCAGACTAGTTTACCTGATGACGCATCCAATCCATATATATTTTTATCTGCGGAGCCAAAGACTATAATACCATTATTAGCAGCAGGGGTACCGACAATCCGATTACCGCTTTTAAAATCCCATATTTTTCTTCCGTCTTTTAGAGAGAGACAAGTCAAAAAACCCGCATCGTCACCTACATAAATATTTTTCTCATAAAGTACTGGAGATGAGTATATCGTACGACCGATTTCAGCCATCCATTTTCTATGGACTTGCGGATATATTTGATTAACAGTATCAGACGGACGTTTATACAGGCTATTGTCCGCTGTATAATATTCCTTTTTTAAAGAATAGCTACCCCATTTTCGGATTTCCTGCCCTATTTTTTGCTCATATACTATTATAGAATCACCGGTTATATCGTAAATAGAATATCCGCCTAAGTTATCAGCTTTATCGCGAAGATTCGACCGGTTCAATATCCCGGGTATTCCATCATATGACAATAGTTTATTGCTATGGTAATGCCCACCGAGCACAACTTTTACATTATACTTACGAGCTACATCCGTTACCTCGTACCAGTTATCCACATCTCCATCTTGTAGCGGATAATGAGTAACTAAGATAAAAGGTTCATCAGGCTTGGCAGAAGAAAATTCTTTTTCGAGCCATGCTACATCTTGAGGAGCGACATGCCCATCCATCATGCGGATAATGGGACCTGTAGCAAACCCTAAAAATGTATAACCATTATATTGAAATTTGAATCTTTCCGATCCGAAAATGTGTCCAAAATCAGTAGAACCTGATTCACTCCACTTGGTTTCATGATTTCCCGAAATAATATAATATTTTACTTTCAGTTTATCCAGTAAGCTTTTAGCTTTATACAACGATTCCCTGTCCCCTTCCTCTGTTATATCTCCGGTCACCAGCACAAAACTGATATCTGACGTATTATTAATTTGTTCTACTGTTCGTTTCAAATCATTATAAGCCAACGAATCTTTCGTTACATGCAAATCTGTAACAAGAGCAAAACGAAAGCGCTGTCCATACAGTGATACTGTGAGAAACAACAGAGAAATAACAATTAAAATTAGGATAGAGATGTTCTTCATAAATACTACTTTATTATAATATATAGCATTATAATCTACCTGAACAATACAAATATATAAGGTTTTTATGGATCTCTTTAGATACATTTTTCTATTTTAAATTTTATTATATTTATTTCAGATATTTTTATATAAAATGCAACAAAAGAAAGAGAAAAGCAAAATATGCAAACAGATAAAGCCGCAAGATACATCAAATTTTCATTTCATATACATTTATTCATACATGTTAACTAAACTAAAGTATTAATTAAAATAATAGCAAGCAAACGATGTATCACCAACCCGCAAACACGGTCAGCAAAGATAAACCGGTATAATCAGCAAGGCTATATTTTATTAATTTACGTATATAATTATAAATAATTGTTAATTGCAAAGATTTATATTATTCCATATAATAGAAATTTAAAATATCATCATATATTTGTTTTGTAATCATTTTAAGTCAGAACCTCGAAGAAACTTAGTGTCTAATCTTTTATCTTTGACTATTAAAAAACAAACCAAAGGATTCAAACCATGAAAAGATTGAATATCACACTTTTATTATTTATTTTGTTCACTGTATCCCATGCGCAAAACAATATTAAGGTAGGAGCAGAATCTACGAATGAATACTATCCTCTTATCGAAGGAAAACGCATAGCAGTAATGTCTAATCATACAGGCATCGTTAACAATGAGCACCTTGTGGATATGCTGGTAAGAGAAAAAATTAATGTTGTCGCAATATTCTCGCCGGAACATGGTTTCAGAGGAAATGCTGATGCAGGAGAACATGTAGGCAGTTCTGTAGACGAAAAAACAGGGGTGCCTATCCGCTCTCTCTATGATGGAAAGGAGCGTAAACCCAGTAAAGAATCTATGGATATGTTCGACATATTAATAATAGATATCCAAGATGTAGGTTTAAGATTTTATACCTATTATGTAACAATGGTCAGATTAATGGATGTTTGTGCTGAGTACGGGAAAAAAGTAGTAGTCCTTGATCGTCCCAACCCCAACGGACATTATATTGATGGTCCAATACTAGATATGAAACATAAATCCGGTGTTGGTTGGCTACCGATTCCTATTGTACATGGCATGACACTAGGAGAATTGGCATTGATGGTAAACGGAGAAAAATGGCTGACTGATGGTAAAACATGTGACCTGACAGTTATCAAGTGTAAGAATTATACACACAAGATGTTATATAAATTACCGGTAGCACCATCGCCAAACCTGCCAACTATGAAATCCATTTACTTATATCCTTCGACCTGTTTATTTGAGGCCACTCCCGTGAGTTTAGGACGTGGAACTTCCTTTCCATTCGAAGTATACGGGCATCCCAATATGAAAGGATACGCTTTTTCTTTTACACCAAGAAGCATTTCCGGCGCTAAAAATCCACCTCAACTAAATAAACTCTGTTATGGCGTTGATTTGAGAAATATGTCAGACGATGAAATATTTGCCAAAGGTTTTGACCTTACATATATAATAGACGCCTATAATAATCTGAATATGGGTGATCACTTCTTCCGTTCTTTCTTTGAAAAATTAGTGGGTGTAGATTATATCCGAAAAATGATTATAGACGGGAAACCGGCTGACGAAATCAAAAAAATGTGGAAAAGCGATGTGGAAAAATTCAGACTACAACGTAAACCTTATTTGTTATACGAAGAATAAAAAATCAAAAGAATGAGCCCAATACTAGTATTAATAACTATAGCGTTTTATTTTGCCATCCTCTTTGCAATATCCTATATAACAGGACGCAAGGCTGACAATCAAGGGTTCTTTACCGGAAACCGTAAATCGCCATGGTACATAGTTGCTTTTGCAATGATAGGCTCTGCCATATCGGGAGTAACCTTTGTATCAGTGCCCGGAATGGTTGCCGCCAGTGGATTTTCATACATGCAAATGGTAATGGGATTCGTTGTAGGGCAATTTATCATTGCCTTCGTGTTAGTCCCCCTTTTTTATAAAATGAACCTTACATCCATTTATGAGTATCTGGAGAATCGTTTCGGAATTTCATCATATAAAACCGGAGCATGGTTCTTTTTTATCTCTAAGATGTTGGGAGCGGCTGTACGCCTGTTTTTGGTTTGCATTGTACTACAATTATTAGTCTTTGCTCCTCTCGAATTACCATTTATTCTTAATGTTATATTTACTGTAGGATTAGTATGGCTCTATACATATCGCGGAGGTGTAAAATCCCTGATATGGACAGATTCACTTAAAACATTCTGCCTAATTGTATCCGTAGGATTATGTATTTATTACATAGCTTCTGACCTGGGGCTAAATTTCTCCGGCATGTTATCAACGATCAGGGATAATGATTTTTCTAAAACATTCTTTTTTGACGATGTTAATGACAGGCGTTTCTTCTTCAAGCAGTTTTTGGCAGGAATTTTCACAGTAATTGCCACCACAGGGCTAGATCAAGACATGATGCAGAAGAATATGAGTTGCCGAAACTCTAAGGATTCACAAAAAAATATTGTCATTAGTGGATCAATGCAGCTGGTAATCAACTTACTGTTCCTAATGCTGGGAGTCCTTCTATACACTTATGCATCTCAGAATAACATTGCCGTACCGGAAAAGAGTGACGAGTTATTCCCATTATTGGCTACAAACGGTTATTTTCCTATTATAGTCGGCATTTTATTTATCATAGGATTAATATCCGCTGCATATGCTGCCGCCGGGTCAGCGCTCACAGCACTCACCACCTCTTTCACTGTAGATATATTGGAAAGCACTAAGAAAAAAGCAGATAACGAAGTGGCCAAAATCCGAAAAAAAGTACATGTTGGAATGGCAGTCGTTATGGGATTGGTAATCATTATTATAGACCTGCTTAACAACACATCGGTGATAGATGCAGTCTACATTCTTGCCAGTTATACATATGGTCCTATCTTGGGATTATTTGCATTCGGCATCTTTACCAAAAAGACTGTCAAAGACAAATATATACCTCTGGTAGCAATTATAGCCCCTATAATCTGTTTTATTCTGGATAAAAATTCGGTATCCTGGTTTAATGGATATAAATTTAGCTACGAAATATTAATCATAAATGCAGCTTTAACATTCGTTGGGCTACTTCTTCTTACAAATAAAAAGAAATCATCTCTAACAACATAAACAAAAAATAGTAATGAAAATTAATTGTTTTATTCCATTTCAAAATATAGATCAAATAAAAGCAACAATAACATCTTTACGTGAATCGTCTCTCGTAGAACAAATATTCTTGCTCGATGATAATGCAAATCAAGAAAAAATAGAAGGATGTGAAGTTATTAACATCGATTCTTTACGTTCTACTTCAACAATAAAGAAGATAGCAGAAAAAGCCAATACTGAATACACGCTTATTTACACAAAACCGGCTGATCTAAGGATGGGAATGTTTGCCCTTGACCGTATGCTGCAAATAGCAAAAGATTCCGGTGCAGGCCTCGTTTACGCTGATCATTACCAGGTTGCAAACGGAGAAAAAAAGAATAGTCCGGTAATTGCTTATCAAAAAGGCAGCTTACGGGATGATTTCAATTTTGGATCAGTCCTTATTTATAAGTCTACATACCTGAAAGCTGCTGTTGCAAAAATGGAAAAAGACTATAAGTTTGCAGGAATATACGACCTTCGTTTGAAAGTCTCCCAGGAAGCCGCTCTGGTTCATATTAATGAATACTTATACACTGAAATAGAAAATGACAACCGCAAGAGCGGTGAAAAGATATTTGACTATGTCGATCCCAAAAACCGCGATATGCAAATAGAAATGGAAGAAGCATGTACCGATCATCTGAAAAAGATCGATGGATATTTAGCTCCTAATTTCAAAGAAATAAATTTCAGTGAAACAGGATTTGAATATGAGGCTTCGGTCATCATCCCTGTTCGCAATCGCATCCGTACAATCGCCGATGCCATTCAATCTGTATTAAGCCAGAAAACAAACTTTAAGTTCAACCTGATAGTAGTAGACAATTATTCTACCGACGGCACAACTGAAGCTATAGATAAATTTGCAGATGAACGCCTCATACACCTTATTCCGGACAATCAAGAATTGGGAATAGGTGGTTGCTGGAATGTCGGAGTGCATCATCCGAAATGTGGAAAGTTTGCTATTCAACTGGATAGTGATGATGTATATTCTGACGAAAACACATTACAAAAAATAGTAGATGCCTTTTATCAACAAAATTGTGCTATGGTAGTCGGTACTTATATGCTGACCGACTTCGACATGAAGATGATACCTCCGGGCATTATAGACCATAAAGAGTGGACACCTGATAATGGACGTAACAATGCTCTTCGCATTAATGGATTAGGAGCTCCTCGTGCATTCTACACTCCGGTACTAAGAGATATTAAAGTTCCGAATACCAGCTACGGGGAAGATTATGCCCTGGGCTTGAATTTTTCACGTGAATATCAGATAGGACGTATATACGATGTACTATACCTATGCCGTCGATGGGACGACAACTCAGACGCTTCACTGGATATAGTAAAAATGAATGCGCACAATACATATAAAGACAGAATCCGTACTTGGGAATTAGAAGCTCGTATTGCTCTGAACAAGGGTAATTGATTATCAATCTTTTCAGGGTGTAATAATAAGCAAAACATTACACCCTGTATAAATAAACAAACATGAGTTTAACCTCAAAACAAGCTAAAGAATTACTTCATTCACAATTAGATGAATGGATATTGGCTAAGACAAATTTCGACGCTTTGAAGAGTGTGGAAACGAAAGAATTTGACTTTTCTGATTTCTCTATCAGAATACAATTCAATCCTGCCCGTATCCAATCGTCAGCAGCCAAGATAGATGCTAAATCAATCCGGGAACGGAAATGTTTTCTATGTCCGGATAATTTACCGATAGAACAAAAAGGGATTCCATATGGCGAATATCAGGTACTGGTCAATCCCTACCCTATTTTTCCTGAACACTTTACAATTTCCACATACAAGCATACGGATCAACTTATAGCCGGCATTTACGGAGATATGCTCGATCTGGCAAAAGAGATGGAAGAATATACCATTTTTTACAATGGACCTAAATGTGGAGCTTCGGCTCCTGACCATGCTCATTTTCAGGCAGGTAACAAAGGTTTTCTGCCATTAGAGAAAGAGATAAAAAGCATAACAAAAGAAACGGTTTTAAAGTCTGATAAATTAATACTTTATGCCATCAGGCAATATATGCGAAATTGTTTTCTTTTGGAAACAAAAGATAAAGATGCTGCAATAACCGTATTCAATAAACTATACGGATTTTTGGAGCTCAAAGAGGATGACAAAGAGCCTATGACGAACATACTGACATGGTATGAAAACGGAACATGGTACAGTGTTGTTTTTCCACGCGAAAAACATCGTCCGTACTGCTTCTTTGCCGAAGGAGACGATAATTTACTGATAAGCCCTGCCTCCGTAGATCTCGGAGGAGTGTTTATTACTCCTTTGGAAAAGGACTTCAAAAAAATAAGAGAAAAAGATGTTAAAGATATTCTAAAAGAGATTTGCATCAGTGATGAAAAAATGCAACTCGTCATTGACAAATTAAAAATGTAATGAAAATGGAACCGAAAGTAAGCGTCGGAATTTTGTGGAACGAAAAGATATCTTTTACCTTGAATGCAGATTATTTGTGTCAAGGAGAAATAGTATCTTCCGAAAACAGTGCACAATTGAAGGATAATCAAATTCTATGGAATGGACTATTGTATAAAGAATTACTCTTCGAACCACAAAATGATGACGCCTGCTTTACTCTGAAGGATGTCGTTATCGGTATTAATTTCCACTGGGAACGAAAAGAAGACCAACAGTTTCAAGGGGCATTGAAACTAATCGTGGAAAATAATATGATAACTGCTATTAATCTTATTAAAGTAGAAAACTATCTCACTAGTGTTATCTCATCAGAAATGAGTGCCACAGCCTCTCTCGAGTTGCTGAAAGCTCATGCTGTTATATCGCGTAGTTGGTTGTTGGCTCAGATAGAAAAGAATAAAGAAATCGTAGCCAAAAATGAAAATTATTCGACATTTACAGAAACAGAGAATGAGATAATTCGTTGGTATGATCGTGAGGACCACACGAATTATGATGTGTGTGCTGACGATCATTGCCAGCGCTATCAGGGAATTACACGCGCTTCGGCAAATATCGGCATCGTAAAGCAGGCTATTGCAGAAACCCGCGGGCAAGTATTAATGTCAGAAAACAAGATATGCGATGCCCGGTTTTCGAAATGCTGCGGAGGTGTTTTCGAAGAATTCCAAAACTGTTGGGAAGACACAAAATTCCCTTATCTGGTAAAGCGTAGAGACAGTGAATCTCCGCTGGATATACCTGATTTGACACAAGAGAGTGAGTCTGTAAAATGGATACAAACCAATCCGCCTGCCTATTGTAATACACAGGATAAAAAAATTCTGGGACAAGTACTGAATAATTACGATCAGGAGACCGTTAATTTTTATCGCTGGCAAATCAGTTATTCTCAGGAAGAACTGTCAGAACTGGTGAAAAAACGTTCCGGGATCGATTTCGGGCTTATTCAAGACCTGATACCTATACAAAGAGGTACATCCGGACGGCTTGTAAAATTAAAATTTGTAGGAAGCAAGAAAACACTAATTATAGGAAAAGAACTGGAAATACGCCGTATTTTATCCACTTCCCACCTCTATAGTTCTGCTTTTATTGTTGACAAAAAAGACAATACTTTTATCCTGTCAGGAGCCGGCTGGGGACATGGAGTCGGACTTTGCCAGATAGGAGCAGCCGTTATGGGAGAGAAAGGATACAAATACGACACAATCTTATTGCATTACTATATAGATGCAACTATAAACGAACTATATTAAGTAAATATAAAGAATATGAAAGGAAATAAAAGATCGCCTTGGGCGTGGATTCCTACTCTATATTTGGCAGAGGGATTACCCTATGTCGCTGTAATGACCATTTCGGTGATTATGTACAAGCGTATGGGTATTTCCAATACAGATATAGCTCTATATACCAGCTGGCTATACTTACCCTGGGTAATTAAACCATTCTGGAGTCCGTTTGTGGATCTGCTAAAAACAAAACGTTGGTGGATAGTAACCATGCAATTACTTATTGGAGCCGGATTTGCAGGCATTGCATTTACAATTCCCCTACCCTTCTTTTTTCAGGCTACATTGGCTTTCTTCTGGCTATTGGCATTCAGCTCGGCAACACACGACATAGCCGCCGATGGATTCTATATGCTGGGACTCGACACCAACCAGCAGGCTATGTATGTAGGCATTAGAAGTACCTTCTACAGAGTAGCTACGATTATGGGACAAGGTATCCTTATCATCCTTGCAGGATTTCTGGAAAGTACATCAGGTAGTGAGCCTGTAAAAATAAATATTGATGCTTCGCCGCAATACACTCAATCTACACTGTATATACCCCAACTACAGGACACAGCTCCTCAAGATGGAAATATACGATTTATTGTAGACAGGGATGTCGTACAAATTGGAACACACGGCGTAAACAAAGACAGCTTACAACTCTTTATTAAAGAAATAAATACTTTAAATCATGATAACGGGTTCAGTACCAAAGAGATCGTTGATACAACAAAGAAAGTAAGTTGGTGGACATCTAGCGTATCAAAACCCTTAGGCACATGGATTAAAGGCAATTTTGGTGAAAAACGCTATGTAGAGAAATCTGAACATACCGGGAATGTTGCTGTAGTAGCAGTCAAGCTGTCAAAGCAGCCTGAAGATGGTAAAGAAATGGTGTTGAATACAACAATGAATCATGGTGATCAAAGCATTTCGCTCCTTATAGGTGAACGATTAACTTTTAACAATGCAAACTGGAATAAACCGGCTTATATCGTATTTCAGATTGATCCGAAACTTACAACTGCCAGTTCTGCTGATTATAAAGGCTTATCGGGAAATATTCCTTTCGCTTGGTCTATTACATTTTTTGTGCTTGCCGGATTGTTTATATTCTTTAGTTTCTACCACAGGGTAGCGCTACCTAAACCCGATTCGGATAAGACACATACACATGTGACTGCAAAATCCATATTGAAAGAGTTCCTTACAACATGGTTCACTTTTTTTACAAAGCCGCAAGTTGGAGCAGCCCTATTCTTTATGCTCACATTCCGTTTTTCAGAAGCTCAATTACTGAAACTCATCAATCCGTTTTTACTGGACTCAAGAGAAATAGGTGGTTTAGGGCTTACAACCGGTGAAGTAGGGCTTGTTTATGGAACTATCGGAATTATTGGTTTAACATCAGGCGGAATTATCGGCGGTCTCGTTGCTGCTAAAGGAGGTTTGAGAAAATGGTTATGGCCAATGACTTTGAGTATGTTATTAACAATAGCGACATTCCTATACTTGAGTTTTACACAGACAGACAGCCTGATCATTATCAATATCTGTGTATTTATCGAGCAATTCGGCTATGGATTCGGATTTACGGCATATATGCTATTTATGATATACTTCTCCGAAGGTCAGCATAAAACAGCCCATTATGCATTCTGCACCGGATTAATGGCTCTGGGGATGATGATACCGGGTATGTTTGCCGGATGGTTACAAGAACTATTAGGTTACAATCATTTCTTTATATGGGTAATGATCTGTTCTATAATTCCTATCATAGCCGTCTCTTTGCTTAAAATAGATCCTAACTATGGAAAACCCAAAGCAAAAGAAGAGGGGAATAATAACTAAACTATCATGAAAAAAATATCGATTATATTATTTACACTATGCTTTTTATCTGTCACGGCATTTGCCCAAAAGATTAAGGTAAAAACGGGTATTGAAATATTAAAAGAGCAAAACTTTAAAGTATTGGAAGGTAAACGAGTAGGACTTATCACCAATCCTACGGGAGTGGATAACAAGATGAAATCTACTATCGATATTCTGAGTGAAGCTCCAAATGTAAAACTCGTTGCGTTATTCGCTCCTGAGCATGGCGTTCGCGGAGACGCTCACGCAGGAGATCATGTTGACAATGTAACCGATCCTAAGACCGGAGTTCCTGTATATTCTATTTATGGAAAAACAAGAATCCCTACCCCTGAAATGCTTAAAGGTATAGATGTTTTGGTATATGACATTCAGGATATAGGATGCCGCTCTTTCACTTATATAAGCACAATGGGACTGGCTATGCAAGCCGCTGCTGAAAACAATATAGAATTTATTGTTCTCGACAGGCCAAACCCTCTTGGAGGATTAAAGGTTGAAGGTGGCTTAGTTGACGATAAATTTATTTCCTTTGTTAGTCAGTTCAAGATTCCATATGTCTACGGACTTACATGTGGAGAATTAGCTTTATTGCTTAACGGAGAGAAAATGCTTAAACAAGAATGTAAACTACATGTGGTGAAGATGAAAGGTTGGAAACGCAAAATGTCGTACGAACAAACAGGTCTTCAATGGATACCATCATCGCCACATATACCACAACCTATATCGGCTGTGTTCTATCCGGTATCTGGTATTTTAGGTGAATTGGGTTACATGTCCATTGGCGTAGGCTATACTATTCCATTTCAAATGTTTGCCGCTGAATGGGTAAACGCGGAGGAATTAGCTGACAACATGAATCGGCTAAATTTGCCGGGCATTCATTTCAGACCTTTACATATAAGACCTTTCTATTCTGTTGGACAAGGACAGCAACTACAAGGTGTGCAGGTGCATATTATGGATTATGAGAAGGCCAGACTGTCGGAAATACAATTTTATCTGATGCAAGAAATAGCAAAACTATATCCGGACAAAGCGATCTTTGATAATGCCAATGACAAGCGGTTCCGTATGTTCGATCAAGTATCCGGAAGTGATTTTGTTCGTCTGGCATTTGCTAAAAATAATAATTTTGACGATATTAAAGACTTTTGGTACAAAGAAGTAGAACCATTCAAGAAAACGTCAAAAAAGTATTATTTATATAAATAAGTCAACTAAAAGGACACACAATGAATCAAAAATCCAGTAGCCGGCTATTATCACTCGATATATTGAGAGGTATCACTATCGCCGGAATGATTATGGTTAATAATCCGGGATCGTGGAGCAGTATATATGCACCGTTAGGACATGCTCCCTGGCATGGGCTTACCCCTACGGATTTAGTATTCCCATTCTTTATGTTTATCATGGGAATATCCACATATATATCACTTCGTAAATTTAATTTCGAGTTTGACAAAGCTACTCTGTTCAAAATAATTAAAAGAACAGTTGTCATATTTCTCATAGGATTGGGGCTTGGCTGGTTATCGTTATCGATTCGTACATATAACGGGCTATCCGGAGAAGATCTGACTTTTTTTGATCGTCTTATAAAATCAGTCTCCAACTTCGAGAATATACGGATTCTCGGAGTGATGCAACGTCTGGCTCTTACATATGGAATCACAGCGCTGATTGCAATTCTTGTGAAACACAAGTATATCCCATATATCATTTTTATTACATTGATAGGATATTTTCTCTTGCTATTATTCGGAAACGGATTCGAATTAAGCGAACAAAATATAATCTCTGTATTCGACAGGACAATATTGGGAGTAAACCATATGTATACAGACAGTGGAGTTAAACTTGATCCGGAAGGACTACTGAGCACGATTCCTGCTGTTTGCCACGTTTTAATAGGTTTTTGTTGTGGTGGCCTTTTATTAAATACTAAAGATAATTATGAAAAAATAAACAGATTATTCATTTTAGGGGCTATCCTTACTTTTTCAGGCTTTTTGCTTAGCTACGGATGTCCTATTAATAAGAAAATTTGGTCTCCAACATTCGTGTTGGCTACATGTGGATTAGCTTCGACTTTACTCGCCCTTCTTATCTGGATAATCGATATTAAAGGGTATAAAAAGTGGAGTGTATTCTTTGAGTCTTTCGGAGTAAATCCTCTATTCATATACGTAGCCGCAGGTATATTATCAATATTGCTTGGAGGCATTTTAATCCCTTACGATGGGGCAACAATCAGCATTAAAGTTTTTATATATAAAGTTTGCCTGCAACCTTACTTAGGCGACTATTTTGGATCCTTAATATTTGCCATGTTGTTTGTCGCGTTAAATTGGGTTATAGGTAACATATTGTATAAAAAGAAAATTTATATTAAGATATGATATTATTGGCAGATGGTGGTTCTACCAAGGTCGATTGGCGCTTAGTAGAACATGATAAAGAAATAAAACAAACTTATACAAAAGGTGCAAATCCATTTTTTCGCACCAAAGAAGATATAAGTAAAGAGTTAATGACTTCACTAAAACCTGTAATAAACGGGTATGATATTGATGCCGCCTACTTTTTTGGAGCAGGATGCGCCACTCCCGAAAAAAACAACATTATTAAAGAGGCCATAGCTGACAATTTTAGCATAAATCACATAGAAGTAGACAGTGACCTGCTTGCAGCGGCAAAAGGTTTATGTGGCAAGGAAAAAGGGATTGCCTGTATCATCGGAACAGGTTCTAATTCGTGTTATTACGACGGAAAAGAAATAAAAGAGAACGTATCTCCATTAGGATACATACTCGGAGATGAAGGTAGCGGCGCTGTCATTGGAAGATTATTTTTGGGAGCCTGCCTTAAAAATCAGCTGACACCGGGACTTAAAGAAAAATTCTTAAAAGAATTTGATCTCACTGCGGCTGTTATACTCGACAAGGTGTATAAACAACCTATGGCTAATCGTTTTTTAGCGAGTCTCTCTCCATTTATATTAAAAAACATTGATGACAATACAGTGTATAACATCGTATATCAAGCATTCAATGATTTTTATATAAAAAATGTACAGCAATACGATTATAAAAATAATGAAGTTCATTTCACAGGATCTATAGCTTACCATTATCAGAATATCCTGCGAAAAGCGGGAAACGATTTAGGTATAAAAGTAGGTACTATAATCTCATCTCCGATGGATGGGCTAATTAAATATTACGCTGAAGAACAATATCAAAAAATTAATATCTAAAATGGCATTTATAAAAATATCAGAACAGCCTTCATTATATGATAATCTGGAGAACAAATCGGTATTGGAACTACTAACCGAAATTAATCAAGAAGATCAAAAAGTAGCATTGGCTGTCGAAAAAGCTATACCTCAGATAGAAAAACTTGTATCTCAGATAGTGCCCCGCATGGAACAAGGTGGACGAATCTTTTATATGGGTGCCGGGACAAGCGGACGTCTGGGCGTATTGGATGCATCCGAAATACCTCCTACATTCGGCATGCCAAACACCCTCGTTATAGGTTTAATTGCCGGAGGGGACACAGCTTTACGTAATCCTGTAGAAAAAGCAGAAGATAACATGGATGCGGGATGGAAAGAATTACAGGAACGCAATATAAATGAGAAAGATACGGTAATAGGCATAGCAGCTTCCGGTACCACTCCATATGTAATAGGAGCATTGCGCAAAGCCCGAAAACATGGCATACTTACGGCATCGATCTCCAGCAATCCCGATTCCCCAATTTCTCAAGAGGCAGATATACCGATAGAAATGATCGTCGGCCCTGAATATGTAACCGGTAGTTCACGCATGAAGTCCGGTACAGGACAAAAAATGATACTGAATATGATTACTACTTCGACAATGATAAAGCTTGGTCGTGTAAAAGGGAATCGCATGGTAAATATGCAACTTTCGAACGCGAAGCTAGTAGACAGGGGCACCCGCATGGTATCTGAAGAATTAGGTCTGGACTATGAACAGGCTAACCGATTGTTACTATTACATGGGTCAGTCAAGAAAGCAGTAGACGCATACAAAGCAGGAAAATAAAAATAAAATGGAAGAGCCTCTATTCGAAGCTCTTCCATTTTTTTTCATAACAAATCATGTGATAGAATCTCATCAATATTCATAAATATATTAATCTTACTCATAAAACGCCAATAAATGTTATAAAAACTTATATTACAAATATCTATCAAACAGAAGCTTGAAATATTTTCTTATCTTTATTGTAGATTATTAATCTTAACCTAAATCAATATGAACTTTTCGACTTTAAAAAGCCTGTCGGCTTCAGCTATGATTTCTATAGTTTGTTTTGCATCTTGCAGTAGTACCCAACAACATAACGTGCTTACCGACAAGGAGAAATCCGCAGGGTGGCAATTATTATTCGACGGGCAAACCATGAATGGATGGCGAGATTATAATGGTAAAACTCTTGCCGAACCATGGCATGTTGTAGATGGTTGTATCCAAGCTAAAGGTGATGGAAGTGATGGAAGCGGTTATATTGTTACAGATAAACAATATGAGAACTTTGAACTTTCCTGGGATTGGAAATTAACCAAAGGCGGCAACAGCGGTATGTTGTATCATGTGGTAGAACGGCCTCAATACAAGGTGCCATATGTAACAGGCCCCGAGTATCAGCTAATCGATGAGCCAAATTTTGATGGTACATTAGAACCTTGGCAACGATTGGGAGTAGACTATGCTATGTATTTGCCTGATACAGCAAAGATGAAAGTAAATCCTTACGGAGAATGGAATAATTCTAAGATAGTATTTGACAATGGACATGTAGAACATTGGCTGAACGGAGAAAAGATACTTGAATTCGAGGCATGGACAGACGACTGGTTTGCCCGCAAAAACAGTGGAAAATGGAGCAATGCACCTGAATACGGGCTTGCTAAAAAAGGAGTAATATGTCTGCAAGATCATGGTTCTCCGGCCTCATTCCGTAATATTAAAGTAAAAGAACTTCCTCGAAAAACAAAAGAAGTGAGTCTGTTTAATGGTAAAGATCTCACCGGATGGGAAGCTTACGGTACCGAAAAATGGTATGTACAAGATGAATTGCTCGTTTGTGAAAGCGGCCCGGATAAAAAATACGGCTATTTAGCTACACGTGATTACTATGACGACTTTGACTTGACGGTTGAATTTAAGCAAGAAGCCGATGGAAATTCAGGTGTATTTATTCGTTCTTTCATTGAAGAAGGTGTTAAAGTAAATGGATGGCAAGTAGAAGTAGCTCCGAAAGGTCATGGCACAGGCGGTGTATACGAATCGTATGGGCGTGGTTGGCTGATCCAGATACCAAAAGAAAAAGAAGAATTCCTGAAAGTCGGCGATTGGAACACAATGCGTATCCTATTGCAAGGAAGTAGAATAACAACTTGGCTCAACGGTGAAGAAATGATAACTCTTGAAGATGAAAAAATCGAAGCAGGACAAGGCCGTATTGCTTTACAAATACATGATGGCGGAGGAATCAAAGTACTATGGCGTAATCTGAACTTGAAAACATTATAAAATACTCGATCATATATTGAATAATTATTTGAAAAAAAAACTTCTGCAATTAAGATAAACAAAAAAGCCACTCATTCAAGTGGCTTTTTTACTATACTGTCAGTATTACTCAGCCAGTAATATTTCTAATATCTGTACAGCGGCCTTAGTAACCGAAGTTCCCGGACCAAAAATAGCCGCAACACCCGATTGGTACAAGAAGTCATAATCTTGCGCAGGTATTACCCCTCCGGCAATCACGATGATATCTTCACGGCCAAGTTTCTTCAACTCTGCTATTACCTGAGGCACAAGAGTTTTGTGTCCTGCGGCAAGAGATGATACACCCAGCACATTCACATCGTTTTCCACAGCCTGACGGGCAGCTTCTTCCGGAGTCTGGAACAAAGGTCCCATATCCACGTCGAATCCACAGTCAGCATAACCTGTTGCTACAACCTTAGCTCCACGGTCATGTCCGTCCTGTCCCATTTTAGCGATCATAATACGAGGCTGACGCCCTTCTTTCTTCGCAAATTCTGCTACAAGCTCCTGAGCTTTCAAGAATGTAGGGTCTTTCTTTGTTTCTGATGAATACACGCCTGATATAGTTCTGATTATTGCTTTATAACGGCCAACTACTACCTCACATGCATCAGAGATTTCTCCCAGTGTGGCACGTAAACGCGCAGCTTCCACAGCAAGTTCCAGTAAGTTGCCTTTCTTTGTTTTAACACATTCAGTGATAGCTTCCAAAGCTTTTTTCACCGCTTCGTTGTCACGTTTAGACTTCAGGTCATTCAGACGTTCGATCTGTTGACGACGAACTTCGGTATTATCCACATCCAAAATATCGATCGGATCTTCTTTTTCAAGGCGGTATTTATTGATACCTACAATAGTTTGAGAACCAGAATCGATCCGAGCTTGAGTACGTGCAGCAGCTTCTTCGATACGCATCTTAGGAAGACCTGTTTCGATGGCTTTTGCCATACCACCAAGTTTCTGTACTTCTTGAATAAGATCCCATGCTTTATGAACAAGCTCGTTAGTAAGTGTTTCCACATAGTAAGAACCTGCCCAAGGATCGATTTCTTTACATATTTGAGTTTCCTCCTGGATATATATCTGAGTATTACGTGCAATACGTGCAGAAAAATCGGTAGGTAACGCGATAGCCTCATCCAATGCATTGGTGTGAAGAGACTGTGTATGTCCAAGAGCTGAAGCCATAGCTTCGATACATGTACGTCCTACATTGTTGAACGGATCTTGCTCTGTCAGTGACCAACCCGATGTCTGTGAGTGAGTACGGAGTGCAAGAGACTTAGGATTCTTCGCCCCAAAGCTCTTAACTATCTTAGCCCACAACAAACGTCCGGCACGCATTTTGGCAATCTCCATAAAGTGGTTCATACCGATAGCCCAGAAGAATGATAAGCGAGGTGCAAATGCATCTACGTCGATACCGGCATCGATACCCGCTTTCAGATATTCCATACCGTCGGCAAGTGTATAAGCCAACTCGATGTCGGCAGTAGCACCGGCTTCCTGCATATGATAACCTGAAATAGAGATAGAGTTGAATTTAGGCATCTTCTGAGATGTAAACTCAAAGATGTCCGCTATTATTTTCATAGAAAATTCAGGTGGATAGATATAAGTATTACGCACCATAAATTCTTTCAAAATGTCATTCTGAATTGTTCCGGCCATTTCTTCCAGCTTGGCACCTTGTTCCAATCCTGCATTGATATAGAATGCAAGTACGGGAAGCACAGCACCATTCATTGTCATAGACACAGACATCTGATTCAATGGAATACCTTCGAACAAAACTTTCATATCTTCTACCGAGCAGATAGAAACCCCTGCTTTACCAACGTCACCTACGACACGAGGATGGTCGGCGTCGTATCCACGGTGTGTGGCAAGGTCGAACGCTACAGAAAGACCTTTCTGTCCCGACGCAAGGTTACGACGATAGAAAGCATTGGATTCGGCAGCAGTAGAGAATCCTGCATACTGACGGATTGTCCAGGGGCGCATAGCGTACATACCGGAATATGGTCCACGCAAGAACGGAGGAATACCCGAAGCATAATTCAAATGCTCCATTCCTTCCAGATCTTCTTTTGTATAAACAGGCTTAACCTGAATCAACTCAGGTGTTGTCCAGTTAGCTTCGATACCATTATCAGCAGCCCATTTTGCTGCATCTGAAGCAGCAAAACCAGAACTGTTAATGTCGATGTTTTTGAAATTTGGTTTCATATTTTTGTTGTTTGATTATTTACGAAATAGGAAATAAAATGAAAACGGCTACATCCCATATAGCATGGGAAATGAGCACTGTAAGTAAATTTCTGTTTTTCATATAAATGAATCCCCAGAATATGCCACAAATTAGAGCGGCCATAAATAGCATAAAATTGAAAGCCCAAATATGCACCAGAGCATAGATAAGCGTTGTAATAATAAATGCTTTCATACCTCCGAGTTTACTCTCAGCCAGTGTACTCTGAACATAGCCTCGCCAAAAGATTTCTTCGGCAGGACCAATCCAGAATAGTAAAGCCAATGCAAGAAAAAGTTGGTTTTGCCCGTCTTTCATGGCATAAACGTCACCCACTTGCGGATGAGCAAAATCGAAAAGCAATCCGGATATTTCATTTCCCAGATAAAACACTCCCCATAGTACAATAGCAGAACCAATGCCTAACGCAATATCTTTTACATTGAAAGAGAACTGCGATTTCCAATCCTTTCCAAAAGTCAAAGACAAAATGGTTAATGTTCCTGTAGCAAGAATCATGGCATACCAGAAACTAATATGCCCACTTGTCCACGGTGAGAACATCACAAACCAAAATATTGCAGCTATGCTGATCGCTACTATCAGTTTTTTCATATGAAGATAGATATTATCAGCCCCAACGACAATGATGCACTAAACATCAATTGCAACTGAGCGGTATTCTTATCCAAATCATTAATAGGAGTCACATCATCTTCGGTAATCTGCGACATCGCTTTACAATTTTTGATAGCTATCGGAATAGTTATCAAAGTTATAAGCGCTGTAACTGGCAGAATATTCAATATAACCATCACCACAATAGAAACATATGATAAAATAGTCAATATGTAGTAATGAATAACCGAAGCCTTTACACCGATAACCATTGCATATGTCTTGATCTCAGCATAACGGTCGCTTCTTATATCACGTGTATTGTTCGAATGCAATACATTCACCGTGATGAAGGCCATAGGAAGAGAAACGAACAACAATGTCCAATCGATGTAACCAAGCATAACGTAACCTGTACCAAGCATGATAGTAGGTCCGTAAACCAAAAATATCAGCAAGTCTCCTAATGCTCTGAATTTAAATATATAATAAAAAACAGCACCTATAGCTCCCAACAAACCAATCCACAAAAGACCAATTCCCGATTGTGATATTAGGAATAAACCTAAACAAGTACCGATGATTATAAATATCCATCCATAAACTAATACTTGTTTTGGAGTGAATAATTTGCTGGTCAGTATATCTGTTCCTACCTTACCTTCACGGTCTACACCGTATTTATAATCGTTATAGTCGCTGATAAGATTTCCTCCTGCATGAAAAATAACTGCTCCGATTATAGCCATCACACCCAATATCCAATTAGCTGAGCTTCCGGGATGAGTATGCATGGTATATATCATAGCAATAAAAGCAGGAAGGGAAGATACAGGAAACGACCATGGCCGTACAGCAATTATCCAGTCTTTCAAAGTTGGTTTTGTTTCCACTTTATTAATTCGAATTAAATTGTTATTCTATTCCCAGTTTAGCATTAAATGTTCTCAATGTGTCAAGCACATTGCTTCTTACATTGATAAAATGCTCAATACCTTGCGCCTTAAGATCATCCATACATGCGGGAGCGCCGGCTACTACAAAATGTTCTTGTCCTGCAATCAATTTATGAGCTTCCGGAGCATATGTAGCATATTCGTCATCACTCGAACAAAGTACGATGATGTCAGCTTTCTTTTCACGAGCTGCCTTCACACCTGCTTCAACTGTTTCGAACCCTAAATTATCTATAATCTTATAACCTGCACAAGCAAAGAAGTTACTAGAGAACTGAGCACGGGCCAAACGCATACCAAGATTACCAATTGTAAGCATAAATACCGTTGGTGCACCATGCTTTTCCGTAGCAAGGCGAAGCGCTTCAAATGCCATACCTAAGCGATCTGCCGGTAGGGCCAAATAAGGAGCGTCTTTACCACAACCGCATCCACATGCTTCTTTTTCAACAATTTTACTTGAAGCTTGTTCAGTAAAGTTAGGAAATTGGTTCGTGCCTAACAATACTTCGCGACGAGTAGCAAGTCCTTTAAACCGGTTATCAGCAGAAGTTTTAACCGCTGTTTGAACAGTACCGGCTTTAAGAGCTTCGTAAAATCCTTTTTCGTCAACTTCAAGGAATAATTTCCAAGCTTGCTCCGCAATAGATTTTGTCAGATTTTCAATATAGTATGAACCTGAAGAAGGATCTGTTATTTTATCAAAATGACATTCTTCCTTCAACAATAGTTGTTGGTTACGTGCAATACGTTCCGAAAATTCATCCGACGTTTTATATGTTTCATCGAATGGACGCACTGTAAGAGAATTAACTCCTGCAATAGTTGCAGACATAGCTTCCGTTTGAGTGCGAAGCAAGTTTACATGCGCATCATAAACTGTCTTGTTGAAAGTTGAAGTCTGAGCATGTGCATATATTTTAGCAGCACAACGACAGATACCCTCAGGTGATTTATTAGGACAGTCATTAGGACAAATCGGATTGTAAGCTTCAACTATTTCAGCCCATAACCAACGTGCAGCACGAAATTTTGCTATCTCCATGAAATAATTACCGCCAATGCCAAAGTTGAATTTAATCTTCTTTGCTACCAATGTCGGATCTAATCCTGCCTCAACTAAGGCGCTCAACAATTGATTACCATTAGCCAGAGCATAGCCTAATTCCTGATAAATAAATGCTCCGCCATCACTCAATGCATGAGCGTTTACTGCAAGTACGCGGAAACGGGGAAGAGGTGTAGCAGCCTTAACAATCTCAGCAGCTTTTTCAACCCAACCTTCCGCATCACGTCCTTTTTTCAAAAGAGGTTTAAACGCGTCGTAATTGACAGAACCAAAACATTTCATTACATCTGCACCTAACTCTTTGAAGTAACCAACTAAGATTTTAGTCAACTCCAATGCTTTACGATGACACGTACTGAAGTTTAATTCTACAGCTTCAGGATGAATATCCTTCAGCAAAGTTTTTACGTTCTCTACGTTTACGTCGTCTCCATCGATATGAAAACTCAGTGACGTAATACCTTTGTTCAGAACATCAAGTGCTTTTGCATTCGCAGCCTTGAAATCCTCCACATTGATATCCTGACGAGTGTACCAGTCATTGTCTTTCTTGGTACCACGAACGTAAGGAAATTCGCCAGGAAGAGAATCTACAGTCTTAAGACCTCCCAGATCCTCGCTTCTGTAAAATGGGTTGACATTGAACCCTTCGTTTGTTTTCCAAACAAGTTTTTTCTCAAAATCGGCGCCTTTAAGGTCAGCCACAATCTTAGCCATCCACTCTTCGGTTGAGATTCGCGGAAAGTCAGAGAAAAGCTTTTCTTTTTGATTAGCCATGATTAAATTTATTGTTTAATGTATATAGGTTTATTGTATTGATTTTTAGTCGATTGTACGGCGGTCAAGTCTTTTAACTGTAACATTATTTATAAGTGCTTAAACTCAAATAGTTATACTTCTTAAAATGCACCACAAAAGTAAGTCATTTTGTTTGCTTACTAAAGTTTTATAGACTAAAATTTCTTATTTAACAAGGTATTATTCACACTTTATCGAAGGCTATGTGTTAAAATGTAAAATACACATATCAATTAAGCATAATTTAATCATTTTTTATATATTTGTGCCATATTACAATTTATGACTTCTAAAGTTAAGAATATATTGGTGGGGTAAATAATCTGTAAAGGCTTACAGATTATCCTTTCGTTTTTCCGAATAGTCTTTCGGGAATATTTTTCGTATTATTTTATTAAAATAACAAATCATATCCGGTGAAGGGTATTATTATACCCTTTAATTAACGTAATTAATATAAAAATGATAATAGAAACCAATCGTTTAAAAATAGTTCCTTTAACAAAAGAGCAATTTCAATTGCTATTACTTGGAACAGATAAGATGGAGCAGGCTTTAGGCCTGGCTCCTTCTTATGAAAGTATGGATGAAGATACCCGGATGGCTATGGAGTACAATTACATAGAAGCTCTAAAGTATCCGGATCATTACATATGGTACACAAATTGGCAGATTATTCTCAAATCAGAAAATAAGGCAATAGGCAGCGCTTGTTTCAAATACAAACCAAACGAATATGGTCAAGTTGAAATAGGCTACGGTACAAATTCAGATTACCGCAATCAAGGATACATGACCGAAACTGTTAAGGCATTATCAGAATGGGCTTTGAGACAACCTAATGTAAACAGTGTAATTGCCGAGACATACAAAGACAATCCGGCTTCTATGCGAGTTTTAGAAAAATGCAGGATGGTCAAATATAAAGTTACTGATACCAGTCTATGGTGGAAATTAAATAACATTCCGGATTACAAAATCAGGCAGGAAACTGAAAAAGATTATCCTGAAATATACAGTCTTATAAAAACTGCCTTTGAAACTGCAAAAGTAAAAGACGGAGACGAACAAGCATGTTGCTCATGATAATCAATAAGCCCTACATACGGCGGACTTGAAAATATTCCCTTGATTTTCTGTTTATTTGCTATTTCATTTCTGGGTAGCAACCATAAGGATCTTTTCCATAAAGCATCTGAATAATACCAAGACATTCACTTCTTATACTATGTTTTTCCCATTCCCGCATTGTTTGTATTTGTTCCTCTAATGATACATTCGCCGCATTTGCTTTCTGCACTTCCTGTTGAATGGAATGGTTGTATAACTTATCGATACTGTATTTTATTGCAGAATTTCCCCATATTTTATCATCTTCTTTATTCTTTTTTATTTCCTGTTCTGTAATATATGGCTGACGTTGTTTACAACATTTGCATTTACCAAAAAATGAGAGTTTATGTCCGCAATGGAAACAGGACTTATATAAAGCCCATCCACATTGCCGAGATAATTTGCGACATTCGTCAGACAGTTCTTGGGAATCGTAAAAATGAGCAATTTCTTGGAATGTGTTTGCTGTCGCTCCAAACATTAAACAATTTTGAGGAAACCATGATTTTTCGTCTGCTACTAACTTAGCGTATCTTTCTTTATCAGTCATAGCAATGTCAAGTTTTTCCTTTAATTTACGCATTGCTCTACAAGCAACATTATAAATTGTTTGGTATTTAGCGTTATTTTTTAAAACCGCACATTCGTCAGACAGGTCTTTAATTCCGTCTAAATCTGATATTTTATTAAGTTCATTAATAATGTCAACAATATTTCTTTCTATCTGTTGGCAATTTTCGACAGTTTCACAGTTATTTAGTTGCTCTTTTACTTTGGCTACCTTGTCTTTGTAATATGATACCTCAAATTCATTTGCCTGAAATTCAAGTTCTGTTGCTATCGTATCGGCATCTTTAAATCCGCCAATATCTCGAAATTTATTTGCCAGAGTACGCAAAGCGTTTGTGTTGGGCGATTTCAACAACGATTGCTTTTCTGCGATACATTCTTTGTAAAAAGGCAAACATTTTGCTTCTGCTGACTGTTGCAAATAACCTGTATTTCAAATCATTGTCCCTGTATTGATAAAATTGAATTTGTTTTCAATTCATTCCTTATAGCTTTCAATGGCTCTAATGTGTACAGACTTAGACCTTTCTGTCTGATTATTTTCCATACTCTAAAGGTGTGGTGTCATGCTAATTTCATCAAGACATCATTGCGATTTACGACAAAAACAATCCCTATGGACATGGAAAAAGCTGATAAAGTTGCATGAAAACTATATTTTGTGCAAAATAGACTATTTTTTCGGTTTGTTTTACTATTGGAATGGTAAAACGAACTGTTTTAAGTCAAAATAAACTATGTTTACCGGGTCGGAACGAACTACTTTTGTATCGAAGAATTAAACATAAATAAGTAATTTGATGAAAATGAAAAGGAAAAGGATACTTTTAGTATATTCATTAATTGTATGGATTATTCCGTCGGGAATGCAAGCCCAAGTCACCGTCGGTTCAGGTATCGCGCCTAATTCGGCCTGCCTGCTCGAACTTAAAACAAATGAAATCAAAGATCCGGTATCGGTAACAGACGCTACCAATATAACATCGACTGCCGGAGGCCTGGGGCTACCCCGGGTACAACTGGTAAATTTAACCACACTGGAGCCTTTTATTCCTAACGATACGGACTGGAACAGCAACAAGGATAAAATCAAAGAACGCCATGCCGGCCTTACCGTGTATAATATTAAAGTATCGGATGCGGCGGAAACCGATCCCAACAAGGTTTTTCAACAGGGCATATATATTTGGAATGGTTCCAGTTGGAAAAAGGAAGGGGATGATGGACGGAAAGAACGCTTCTTTTACCTGCAACCTTTTAAATTGCCGTTGAATACAGGCGCGACCTCCCAGACATTCAACCTGTATGACGAATACAAGCGGCAATTCTCAAAAAATGCGGGCGGACCGGTATTCGTATCCAGCAATACCTCGTTAGAGCAAATTCTTTCAGGTGAAAATAAGCGCTTGTATAATTCAAATGAACTGGACTTCGCAGTAACTTTTTTCGACGAAGACATCCTGACGGTAAACAGTATCGACCCAGGCGGGATGATGGCTTACACGACAAAACAATCGCAGCCGGGCCCCAATCCCAAAGTACTGATCAACGTGGTACTGGTAATAAAATAAAATAACATAAAATGCAAATGAACATAAAACAAAACAAATACCTATTATTCCTAGCCCTGTGTTTGCTGGCGATGGCGCAGTTGTCCCATGCGCAATCAAACACTTCAAAGGGTGCCGAAGGCACGGATTTTTATCTCTCGTTCGGACACAACGGCGGGACAACGGCGCCGACCATACAGTCTATAGCTTTGCAAATAAAGATAATATCGCCTCAGGCGTCAAAAGTCGAATTTGTTTATAAGAATGCTCCAAGTTTGAATAAAACGTATGATTTGGCGGCAGGGGTTGTCACTAACATTGAACTTACCACATCTGAAAAAGAAGCGGTGTATACGAAATCCACTTCTTTAACGCCCGTATCGAATAGGTCCTTCCGTATCAAGTCGGACCACCCGATAATCGTATATGCGTTGAATGCGGTCAGGCTATCAACGGACGCGACGAATGTACTGCCCGTACAGTATCTGGGAACAGACTATTACCATATATCTTACAAACCGAGTTATTACGACGGATATACCATTGTGGCGACAGAAGACGGAACGGATATCTACGAAAATAACACGAAAAAGGCTACTAATTTACAGCAGGGGCAGATATATAACCATTACGTCTATCCCGACGACGAAACCGGCAAGCATATCACGTCTAATAAGCCTGTCGCTTTTTTTTCTACCCCGACCGGCATGCAAATTCCCACCGGAACTCCTTATGCCGATCTTATATTTCAGCAACTGCCTCCGGTAAATTCATGGGGGAAAACATTCCTTGTTCCTGTCACCTCACAGGGAACAGAAAGGGTAAGGATTGTGGGTACGCAAGACGGGACAAGTCTTACGGTTAGCGGTGGAACGCCTGTTCCAAGCCCTACTCCCCTTACTCTGAACGCCGGTAAATTTATAGAACTGGAGATAAAATCAGCAAGTAAAGGATGCTATATCACGGCCTCAAAACCGGTCGGCATTTGCTCGTATTTGACAGGAAGGAACGGCCAGTCGGACGGGGATCCGTCGATGGCATGGATAGCGCCCCTGGAACAGATGATAGGAAGCGTTACCGTTGCGCCGTTTGTTCCAAAGTTGGGTTCAACCTATATAACCAAGCACTATGTCATGGTCGTAACGCTGACGAGCACTAAGGCCAATACAAGGATGTCGAAAAACGGAGGCTCTCCGGCAAGCTTGTCGGGAGGGACATGGACAGACAATTCCGGTTCCAAATATTCCTATTATACGCTTCCTTTGGATCAGGACATAAAAACCTATTATACTTTTTCCAACACAACCGGGCTTTTCGTTATGGGATATGGACTCGGCCAGCAAGAGTCGTATTATTACCTGGCCGGTTCGGCGCTGAAAAGCCTGGCGGCAGCGCCCGCTTTTAAAGTGAACGGCGAACATTATCAGGATGTTTATGGACGGTCTTTCGACGGATGCACGGATAATCCCATCCGGTTTGAAGCCATACTGGAAACGGGCTATACCGGATATATAAAATGGTATATTAACGAAGTGGAAGAAACCGGAGCAAAAGACAGGAAACAATGGAACAAGGATCTGGGCGCGGGTACATATACCGTGCGGATGGAGATACAGGATAAAGTAACCCAGACCCGGAGCCTGTCAACAACATTTACCGTTACAAAATGCGCCTCCCAGCGGATATTACTCCCTGTCAATCCGGGATCTTTTTTTCAATAATAATCACAACTAAGAAAACAAGTAAAACAATGAAAATTACAAAAATATTATCAAGAACAAGCCTGTTTATGTTTATAATAAGCATGGCCTGCGTATGTAACGCGAACGCTCAAGTTACCATCGGCTCGGGTATCAAGCCTAATCCTGCCTGCCTGCTCGATCTTAAAACAAATGAAATCAAAGACCCGGTATCGGTAACAGACGCTACCAATATTACATCGACTACCGGAGGTCTGGGGCTACCCCGGGTACAGCTGGTAAATTTAACCACACTGGAGCCTTTTATTCCTAACAACACGGACTGGAACAGCGATAAGGATAAGGTTAAAGAACGTCATGCCGGCCTGACCGTTTATAATATTAATGTTTCCGGCCCCAATGAGCAAGATAAGAACAAGGTTTTCAGTCAGGGGCTATATGTGTGGGACGGCGCCCAATGGAGGCTCGTAAAGGATGACAGCAGCGCAAGGCAATACTTCTATATGCCATCCTGCTATATCGATCTGACAAGCGGAACAGTTGGCAAAACTTATAGTTATAACCTGTATGATGAGTACAAGCGGCAGTTTACCAAAACCGGAAATCCGCAATTTATATCCAGCAACAGCAGCCTTTCGGTCATATCGTCTGCAAATGGTAATCGGGTTTATCTGCTATCCGAACTGGACTATGTTATCAGTTATTATGACCCGAATATTATCACAAAGGTTTCCATAAACTCCGATGGGGTTCTGTCATACACACTGAAGAGTTTATCGGTGACGCCGCATTCATTCCTAAACGTGATTTTTGTTGTAAAATGAGAAGTAAAATGGGAAAAATACATATGCCTGTTATTCTTTTAAGGCTAATGAACCTTTTATGAATTATAAGGACGGATAAGGAATCAGTGATTAACCTTTACCTGTCGAGGGTTTGCCCGTATGATCCGGAAAAAGGACATGGATAAGAATGTAATGAACATTAATTCTGTTTATTGCGCGGATTATCGAAAAGCCTCCGGGTTTGAGTGTTTAAATCCATAACTGTATAGTGTAAGTAGTTTTTAAAGTTTGTGTTAGAAATCCTGTAAGTTGAGATAACTTGCAGGATTTCATTTGTTAAGGATTATAGTATAGAACTCATCGGAAATCACTATCTGAAATGAATAATATTCAGAAATAATGTTAATTTTGTTGCTTTCACAACTAAAACCTATCACCATGGACTTTAAAGACCAAATCAAGCAGCTATCGGAAAGAATAGATAAGCTAAAAAATAGCATCCAGACAGAGGAAGCGACAAAGAACGCTTTTGTTATGCCTTTCATTCAGGCGTTGGGATATGACATATTTAATCCATTGGAAGTAATACCTGAGTTTACATGTGATATAGGACTAAACCACTATGGATTGGAAATCCATAGTGGTTTAGTTCCAACTTAAAATCGGGGCGTTTATCGCCCAACTTTAGTAAAATCTAAACCAAATGAATACTTTAATCTAAAATGATAATTTTGGACATGATTAAAACTTTTAGTTGTGCAACAAGCACTGGAAGTCCGCGTAAACTATATAAGGGTCTCTCTAACAAAAAACGGCTAACTACCAAATTTTTAGAAAAAAAATGAACAATTTTGCCATAAAAAAAATGGCAAATAATCCTCTTAAACTGTCTGTTCTTTTCATAGAATTGTTCCGTCCTAAAATAACCTGACAAAGATAGGTACCGGCATTCAATATATTATTACCTATTTTTACCCATTTTGCAACTAGGGTGACAATTTTCTATAATTTATTCTTAAATTCAGGGCTAGCCAAAGATTCAGAGGCTGTGTCAAAAGGTCTTTTACACGTCATTGCGAACGAAGTAAAGCAATCCAGAGTATTGATTATTAATGGATTGCTTCGGGCTATCGCCCTACCAATGACGGGAGTTTTATCTTTTGACACACCCTCTTTTCTTATTACCAGTATAAGATTCGTCAATCTTCTTCTTTCTGGCTTGCTTCATATTCTTTCAGAAGTTTGTCCTGAACATCGCTAGGAACAAGTTCATAACTCGCAAACTTCATCGTAAATGATGCCCGCCCTCCGGTTAGAGAGCTTAGCGAAATAGAATAATTTGACATTTCCTTCAAAGGTACTTTGGCATTCAGTATTTCAATCCCTTTATCACTTTCCATACCCATGATCATAGCGCGACGTCCCTGAAGATCACTCATCACATCGCCCATCTTATCCGACGGAACCGATACAGCCACATCATATATAGGTTCCAGAATCTTCGGTCCGGCATTTTTGAAAGCTTCACTAAACGCATTACGTCCTGCAAGCATAAATGAAATTTCATTAGAGTCCACCGGGTGCATTTTACCATCGTAAACGACAACGCGCACATCACGTGCATACGAACCTGTAAGAGGCCCTTGCTCGAGGCGAGCCATGATACCTTTTAGGATTGCAGGCAGGAACCGAGCATCGATAGCGCCACCCACAATACTGTTCACAAACACAAGTTTGCCACCCCAATCGAGATTATACGTCTGCACATCACGCGCTTGCACTTTAAATTCCTGAGCGCCAAATTTATATGTGTCAGGTACAGGCATACCCTCTGTATAAGGTTCTACTACCAGATGTACCTCGCCAAACTGTCCGGCGCCTCCCGATTGTTTCTTATGACGGTAATCTGCCCGTGCAGCCTTCGTGATAGTTTCCCTATAAGGTATCTTAGGTTCGGAATATACAATTGCAATTTTATCGTTGTTTTCAATTCTCCATTTCAATGTCTTAAGGTGAAATTCTCCCTGTCCCAATACAATGAGCTGTTTAAGCTCTTTCGAATTTTCTATTATCCATGTAGGATCTTCCTCGTGCATGCGTTGCAGAATCTCACTCATCTTTTCAGTATCTTTCTCATTTTCTGCTTTAATCGCACGGCGATATTTAGGATCAGGATACTTTATAAAGTCAAATTTATTATCTACACCTTTGGCATTCAGCGTATTTCCTGTGCGGACATCTTTAAGCTTCACAGTTGCACCTATATCTCCGGCATACAACTCTTCCACTTTGGATCGTTGTTGTCCGGCCGGTGCGAATATTTGTCCCATACGTTCTTTTGAACCCCTGTTCGAATTGATCAGGTCATCACCTTCATGCACTTTGCCGCTCATTACTTTGAAATAAGAAACTTCTCCGACATGAGGTTCAACCATTGTTTTAAAGAAGAACAGGCTTGTAGGAGCATCCACTTCCGGTTTTATTTCTTGTCCATCTGTATTTACCGGAGCTTGCAAGTCGCGCACATAAGGTACAACATTACCTAAAAACTCCATGGTGCGCCGTACGCACATATCTTTTTCGGCCGACACGCAGAAAACAGGATAAAGGTCTCTGTTCACCAATCCCCAACGGATTCCCATACGCATTTCATCTTCGGTCAGGGTTCCCTGGTCGAAGAACTTCTCCATTAGCGATTCTTCATTTTCTGCGGCAGCTTCTACTAATTTCTGCTTTAATTCTCTCGCTTTTTCCCTTTCTTCATCGGGTATATCGAGAACCTCAGGTGCTCCGCCTTCGGGCTTCCATCTGAGCATTTTATATTTTAACACATCAATCACGGCATTAAAACCTTCTCCGCAATTGACAGGATATTGTATCAACACTGCCTTGTCGCCATAGTCGGCTTTCAGTTGTGATACAACGTTATCGAAATCGGCTTTCGGGTGGTCGAGCTGATTAACGATGAAAATAACAGGTTTCTGTAGCTTTTGAGTATACCTTAATTGATTTATGGTACCTACCTCTATTCCGTATTGGGCATTAAGTACCATCAGGGCGGTATCGGTTACATTAAGCGATGTAACGATATTTCCTGCGAAGTCATCCGATCCCGGACAATCGATAAAATTTAACTTACGGTTCATCCATTCCACAGAGAAAATGCTGGAAAATACCGAATATCCATATTCTTTTTCCACCGGAAAATAGTCCGAGACTGTATTTCCGTCTTTAACACTTCCTCTGCGTTTTGTGACGCCAGCTTCATAGAGCATGGCCTCGGCGAGAGTGGTTTTGCCTGCTCCCGAACTACCAAGAATAGCTATGTTCTTGATTTCTTGTGTTTGGTAGGTTCTCATGGCTTAAACTGTTTTTACATGGTTAATATTATGTTACCTTTTTTCAAAATGCCTCTTTTTCGAGGCTATGTCTTCAAAATTAGTGAAATGTTCTGATGAAACAACAAAAAATTCGTATTTATTTTTAGTCATATTTATTTAATTGATCATAGTACATGACAAAAAATATTACAAAATCTTATATTGCCCTTACAGGGCGCGGTTTCAGGGATTGTATTTTCCTACCCAAGGCGTTGCCATTGGGCTATATTATGTAGCCCCTTCAGGGCATCGTGGAAAGAAACAGGCTGAAAGCCTGATATATTCCAGCCCGGGGTAACACCCCGGGTAGATGACAGACTAGGGAACCGTGCCCTGTAAGGGCAACATAATAAGTCTTTTAAATGTATGTAAAATATTTTTTGTCATGTACTATGTTAATTGATATTAAACATTATATAGAATAGATTATTATGATCTTAAAATTCATCTGTTTATCGAACCGTCATTGGTAGCCGCATGCGGTGAAGCAATCCAGCAGCCCCACCAACCTCCCCATCGGGGCCGGGCTGTTAAGTTCCGGATTTTTACCCCCTCTTTGCTATAATATGACTATCGGCAATTATACCATAAGTGAAGAGTGAAACATTGTCCGGCGTTCGTTTTATCTATAATAGATAATTTGTAAATTAGCGAATTAGCAAATTAGCAAATTAGCAAATGGCGCGAAGCGGCAAAGGCTATAAGCTATAAGCTAACGGCTAACGGCTAATTGAGTGTGGAGTTTGTTACATTTTAGTTAAAAAGTTATGAGTAGACGAGATACGAGGTACGAGTTGTTGACTGTTGACTGTCGCACGTCATTGCGAGGGTTCGCCCGAAGCAATCCATTAATAATCAATACTCTGGATTGCTTCACTCCGTTCGCAATGACGAAAAGGTCGACTGTTTACTGACTACTAACTACTAACTACTAACTACTAACTACTAACTACTAACTACTGCTGACTGTAGAAGTTTGTTACTTTTTAGTTAAATTCTGGTTTGTCATGCTGACGACAGGAAGCATCTCCTGTATCCCGGGGATCGGGATCCTTCCCTGCGGTCAGGATGACAAAGAGGATAGCCGCGCGAGCAAAGGCTATCGACTAACGGCTAAAAAATAAGTGTGGAGTTTGTTACTTTTTAGTTAAAAAGTTACGAGTAGACGAGGTACGAGGTACAAGTTGTTGATTGTTGACTGTCGCACGTCATTGCGAGGGTTTACCCGAAGCAATCCATTAATAATCAATACTCTGGATTGCTTCACTCCGTTCGCAATGACGAAAAGGTCGACTGTTTACTGACTACTAACTACTAACTACTAACTACTAACTACTAACTACTGCTAACTGTAGAGGTTTGTTACTTTTTAGTTAAATTCCGGTTTGTCATGCTGACGATAGGAAGCATCTCTTGTCTCTCGGGGATCGGGATCCTTCCCTGCGGTCAGGATGACAAAGAGGGTAGCCGCGCGAGCAAGGGCTAACGGCTATCGGCTAAAAAATAAGTGTGGAGTTTGTTACTTTTTAGTTAAAAAGTTACGAGTAGACGAGGTACGAGGTACAAGTTGTTGGCTGATGACTGATAACTGTTTACTGTAGAAGTTTGTTACATTTTAGTTAAAATATACCTCAGAGTCTTCTCAGTCTGTGTTTTTGCTTGCCGGGGTTGCAGCTATTATGATATTTATTTACAATATTATCAGGCTGATAGATAAAAACAACATTGTCGCGTTTTTATTATTAGGAAAGAAATTGAAAAAGAAATTCTGATTAGTTCTACAAGAAAATTATAAGACACGTAAACTTTTTATAAATATTTTCATTTCTAAAATAATTCCATATCATACTTTTATCTAACTTAGAGCAATTTTTTAATTAACCTATCTAAATAACCACATATGGAGAAGATCACAAACTGGGAAGTCCTGGAGTGGGCTAAAGAATTTTTAGCCAAGGCCGATGAGGAATTGACTCCCGAAGAAGTAAAAGAGCAAAAGAAATTTGCTTCGCTGATTCAAACACCGGCAAATAAAATATTATTATCTAAAATGCTCGACGAATCGTCGCAGGTAAGAGACAGCCGAAAACTGGCAAAACGGATGAAACTCCTTATAAAAGAATATGGAGTGCCCGATTTTTTCAACTCGTTCGACCAATTCCAATTGAAGCTATTTACTTCGTTTGGTTATATGTTCGACAAAATATCTATCCCCTTGTTTAAAGCAAGGCTGCGTAAAGAGACCGACAAGATAATAATATCGGAAGAACGTCCGGCGCTTACAGGTCATTTATCCGGTAGATGGAATTCCCGCATAGGACAGAATGTAAATCTGCTGGGAGAAGTAGTACTGGGCGACAGTGAAGCAAACAACAGGTACGTACATTATCTGGAAGCATTGAAAGAGCCGGATATTAATTATATATCTATAAAACTATCGGGTATTTATGCACAAATACATTCGTTAAGCTACGAACAAAATAAGAAAGATCTTTGCGAACTGGTAGCCGCCGTATACAGGCAGGCAATGAAATATACCTATACCGATCAGGACGGGACAGAAAAACATAAGTTTGTAAACCTCGACATGGAAGAATACAAGGACATGGAATTAACTCTCGATGTGTTTATTTCTGTTCTGAGCATGCCGGAGTTTAAAAACTATACAGCCGGAATCGTGGTACAGGCTTATCTTCCTGATGCAGGATATTTGCAAGAGCATTTACTCAAGTTTGCGAAAGAACGTTACGCTGATGGCGGAGCTCCATTAAAAATGCGATTGGTGAAAGGAGCCAATTTGCAAATGGAAAGCATTATATCTTCTCTGAAAGGATGGGCTAATCCGGTTTTGTCTACCAAAATAGAAGTAGATGCCAATTATATGCACATCCTCGATATAGCCTTGCAACCTGAAAATGCCAAAGCCCTGCACGTGGGAGTGGCGTCGCATAACTTCTTTAGTATCGGTTATGCTTACTTGTTGTGCGAAAGAAATGGCGTGTCGGATTATGTGACATTCGAAATGCTCGAAGGTATGGCCAATAACCTTCCTCGCGTAATAAGGAAACTTAATAAACAAATTATACTATACACTCCGGTAGTACGGAAAGAACACTTCCTGAATGCTGTCTCCTATCTGGTTCGCCGTTTGGATGAAAATACAGGGAAAGAAAACTTCCTTAGCTATTCGTTCAACTTAAAACTGGATAGCCCTCAATGGAACTTCCTGGCTAATCAGTTTGAGGAAGCATACAAATTGAAAGACAATATGAACCGGGCTCCGAAGAGGACACAAGACAGGACAAAACCACCTGTTCCGGTTAAAGATATTAATGTATTCCGGAACGAACCGGATACAGATCTCGACCTCGACCAAAACCGTCAATGGGCGCTGGAATCATTACGCAAGTGGGGAACTATGGTAAATGATAAAAACTTTGTAATTCCTGTACAAATCGGAGATAAAGAAGTTACCACCGATCATAAGAAAAAATATTACGATCGCAGCCGTAACGATGAAGTATGCTTCTGCGAAGCGAATTTATCGACATTCGACCAAATAAAAGAGATTATTTCCATCGCCGGAGAAGATAAACCGGAATGGAGAAAAACCGATGTAAACAAGCGCAATGAGATACTTCATCAGGTAGCTGACAACCTGAGCGCCAAGCGTGGCGACCTGATCGGGTGCATGGCTGCCATTACGGGCAAAACCTTTACGGAGGGCGATGTGGAAGTGTCTGAGGCTATCGACTTCTGCCGCTTCTACCCTATCGCGATGAAACATTTTGCCCAACTGGATACTGTTTCGTATGCGCCTAAAGGAATTATTTTAGTTATTCCGCCTTGGAATTTCCCTCTGGCAATACCTGTTGGCGGCGTTGCTTCGGCATTAGCAGGAGGAAATACGGTAATACTTAAACCTGCGACAGTCGCTTTACCGATTGCATGGGAATTTGCGAAATGTTTCTGGGACGCGGGTGTACCAAAAGATACCTTGCAGGTGGTATGCAGTGCAGACCGCTCGTCGCTTAACTATCTGACGTCTCATCCATCTATCAAGCACGTGATACTGACAGGCGGTACCGATACAGCGTTCCGTTTGTTGGAAAATAGCCCTCGCACTCCTTTATCAGCCGAGACCGGTGGAAAGAATGCGATTATCCTTACTGCGAACGGAGATCAGGATCATGCGATTCTGAATGTTGTAGCGTCTGCATTTGGTAACGCCGGACAAAAATGCTCTGCATGTTCACTTTTGCTACTTGACAAGAAAACCTATAATGACGAGGCTTTTAAAACAAAACTGAAAGACGCTGTAATCAGCATGCGCACAGGCAGTGTATGGGATACCATGAACATGGTTGGCCCGATGATAACCAACGACAACGACAAACTGAAGCATGCTATCGAAAATTTGGAACCGGGCGAATCGTGGCTTGTCGCTCCTGAATTTACAGACGAGAAGAAATATATTCTGAGGCCAACAGTAAAATGGGGAGTTAAACCGGGTAGCTTTACATTTACCAATGAGTTGTTTGCTCCGCTATTGTCAGTTGTATGCATCGAGGACTTGGAGCAAGGCATCAAATATGCTAACTCTTCCGAATACGGACTTACAGCCGGATTGCAAAGTCTGGATGAAGAAGAACAAGAAATATGGAAAAACCGCATCGAAGCAGGCAACTTATATATCAACAGGGGAATAACCGGAGCTATTGTAAGTCGTCAGCCATTCGGTGGAATGAAACGGTCTGCTTTCGGTGGAGGCATCAAAGCCGGAGGACCCAATTATGTTTCTTGTTTTGTAGAATTTACCGAAAAAGAAGTTCCTGCGGTTAATACCAAGTCTATATTAAGTGATTTATTATCTGATGAAAAGGGAAGGAATCGATTGAACTTCGCACATGAAAGCTATTCCAAAGCATGGGACGAGGTATTCTCACAAGAAAAAGATATTAATAACCTGTATGGAGAATCGAACCATTTCCGTTATTTGCCGCTTTCGTGCATAGGATTCCGTGTACAAGAACAAGACAGTCTTGATGATGTGCTATTGATTTTAAGCGCGTCTAAAGCAGCGAAAGCACCGATAACAGTTAGCATCTCCCCTTCCGACAGCAAGTTGCAAGCTGTAGAGAAAGCAATATCCACATTGGGTGAGTATATTCGTGTGCAGGATGAGGATAAATTCATAGAGGATATGGATAGCCGCTATGAACGCATAAGAGCCTGCTCTACTGATCTTTCTGATGCTATTTACAAAAAGGCGGCGAAACTGGGTAAACATATCGCATCCGATAAACCATTGGTAGAAGGACGGATAGAATTGCTTCACTATCTGAAAGAACAAAGTATAGCAAACGAATATCACCGCTATGGCAGTATATTCGACGAAAAAAAATAGTTACAATTTGCATTTCTTATGCAGAAAGTCATTTCATCAGTGGCTTTTTCAATTTGTTTTTTTAGTTTTTTCATCAATTGTAAGAGACAGCTTCAAAAAATGAAGCTATCTCTTACTCTTTCCTGAAATGGGGAAATATTTTGCGAAGGAAGCTCTTTTTGTGCTTAAATATGTTTTACAGCATATTTAAGAATATTTTACATATACAATGTACTAAATATCAAATAATTAAATTGTTTTCATTATAAAATGTGTGCGCACACATTGCGAAATCAAAAGAAAGAATTACTTTTGTATATGTGTTCGCACACAGAAATAAAAGAATTCTTAACCTGGTATGAATAAAAATCCTAATATCCGAATTGTCGATATTGCGCAAATGGCTGGAGTATCCCCGGGTACAGTAGACAGAGTATTGCACAACAGAGGGCGGGTATCTCCGGAAAAGAGAGAGAAAGTAGAGAAAATATTGAAGGAGATCAATTACGAGCCCAATATGGTTGCCCGTTTCCTTGCTTCGAAAAAAAATTACAGATTAGCATCTATTACCCCAACCTTCTCATCCGGTGACTACTGGGCATTGGTTTGCGATGGTATAGACAGAGCTACCAGCGAACTGAAAAAATTTAATATAACCTTAGAATATTTTCGTTTCAACCAATATGACAGAAATTCTTTTTTCAAAGCTGTCGATGAATTCAGGCAAAAAGAATTTGACGGTGTATTGATAGCGACTCTTTTCGGGGAACATATTGTAAGCCTGTCCCGGGAACTGGATGAAAAGGAAATACCGTATATCTACATAGATTCCGGTATATCAGGAGAAAATGATCTTGCTTACTTTGGAGGAGACTCTTTTGGCAGCGGAAATATTGCCGCTAAACTCTTGTTGAAAGAAGTAGGATTCGAAGCAGATATTTTTTTCGCTCACATACGATTCAAATATCATGAAATATCTGTACAAATGAAAACACGTGAGCAGGGTTTTATGGATTGTTTAAGCAGAGTTGGTTATTCGGGAAATATCCATCATATAGAGGTTGACCCTGATGATTATGCCGCGAGCCTGAATCAGCTTAAGTATATTATCAGTAAAAGTCCGGGCTTAGTGGGGGGAATCGTATTGAACTCACGTATCTATGAACTAATATCCTTAATGGAAAAACTGGACGAATCCTTAAGGAAGAAAGTCAGGCTGATAGGTCACGATGCCATAGAACGTAATGTGAGAGCGTTAAAAAACGAACAGATATCTTATATATTATCGCAGCGACCCGAATTACAGGGTTATGATGCTATCAAGGCATTGGGGAACTACCTGCTATTTAAGCAGAAGCCTGAAAAAACAAACCATATGCCTATCGATATTCTGATAAAAGAAAATATCGACTATTACAACAATTACAAATTGTGAGAAAATCTAACCAAAACATATTTATTAAATGAAAACTAATCTATTTTGCATTGAAGGAAAAGTCGTTGTATTGACAGGCGGCTGTGGAATCTTGGGTTCCGACATGTCGCAATATCTGGCAAAGCAGGGAGCTAAAGTAGTTATTCTGGACAGAGCGAAAGACAAAGGAGAAGAACTGGCGGCTAAAATCAAATCGGAAGGCGGCGATGCTTTGTTTCTGGTAACAGATGTACTGAATAAAGAAACATTGGAAGATAACAGAAATGAAATTATTAAAGCATACGGGAAGATAGATGTACTTGTAAATGCCGCCGGAGGTAATATGCCGGGTGCAACGATTGCTCCCGACAAAACAATTTTTGACCTGGAAATAGATGCCTTCAAAAAAGTAGTTGATTTGAATCTTTTCGGGACAGTGCTTCCTACTATGGTATTCGCAAAGGCAATGGTCGACAATGGTGCAGGCAATATAATCAACATCGCGTCCGAATCGGCACTTCGTCCCTTAACCCGTGTTGCAGGTTACGGAGCTGCAAAAGCAGCAGTAGCCAACTTTACAAAATATATGGCAGGAGAATTGGCTCTTAAATTCGGAGAAAATTTCAGAGTAAACGCATTGGCTCCGGGATTCTTTATTACCGACCAGAATAGGGCTCTTTTGCTTAACCCGGATGGTTCTTATACCGACCGTTCAAAAACGATATTGGCGCATACACCTTATGGCCGTTTCGGCGAAGCGGATGAATTGTTAGGATCACTGCACTACTTGATAAGCGATGCGTCCAAATTTGTATCGGGTACTATACTCGTTATAGATGGCGGGTTCGATTCATTCTCTATATAACAATTAGCAAATTCGGAAATTAGCATATTAATTTTCAAATTAGTACATTTTCAAATTTTCAAATTGGTTTTTATGATATTAAGTGAACAAACATGGCGCTGGTACGGACCGAATGATCCCGTGGCGCTTTCAGATATAGCTCAGGCAGGAGCAACAGGTATCGTTACAGCTCTTCATCACATCAAAAACGGTGAAGTATGGACTGTGGAGGAAATACAGAAACGAGTGGATATGATCGAAGAAGCCGGTCTTACATGGTCGGTAGTGGAAAGTATCCCTGTACATGAACATATTAAGACACAAGAAGGTAACTACAAACAATATATTGAAAACTATAAAGAGAGTATCCGCAATCTGGCTAAATGCGGGGTAATGATCGTTACTTACAACTTCATGCCGGTATTGGACTGGACACGCACCGACTTGGCTTATACAATGCCCGACGGCTCTAAAGCTTTACGTTTCGAACGTGCTGCTTTCATGGCTTTCGAACTGTTTATCCTGAAACGTCCGGGAGCAGAAAAAGAATATTCTGCCGAAGATATAGCCAAAGCCAAAGCCCGTTACGAAGAAATGACGCAGGCTGATAAAGACCTGCTTATACGCAATATGATCGCCGGACTTCCGGGAGCAGAGGAAAGCTTCACCCTCGAAGAATTTCAGGCTCAACTTGACAGATACAACGGTATCGACGCAGAGAGATTGAGAAAGAATCTGATCGGGTTTGTCAGCGAAATAGCACCTGTTGCCGACGAGGTAGGAGTGGTACTTGCCATACATCCGGACGATCCTCCATATCCGATTCTTGGATTGCCACGTATTTTAAGCACAGAAGCTGATTTCAATAAATTGGTAGAAGCCGTGCCGAATAAATCCAACGGTCTTTGTTTCTGTACAGGATCATTTGGAGTAAGGGCAGATAACGATCTTCCTGATATGATCAAGCGTTTGGGCGACAGGGTGAATTTTGTTCACTTACGTTCTACTCAACGCGATGCAGAAGGTAACTTCTACGAAGCAAATCACTTGGAAGGCGATGTGGATATGTACGGTGTAATGAAAGGCTTCCTCGAAGTACAGCAGAAACGTAATATTTCTATTCCTTTCCGTCCCGATCACGGACATCAGATGATAGACGATTTGCATAAGAAAACAAACCCCGGATACTCTTGTATCGGACGGTTGAGAGGTTTAGCTGAATTAAGAGGACTCGAACTTGGAATAGCAAAAACATTATATAAATAATAACGAGCTGTTAGCTATTAGCTGTTAGCCATTAGCAGACCAAACAATGTCAATGTTAAGGCTAAAAGCTGGAAGCTAAAGGCTAAAAGCTTAAAACGATGAAACATTTTTTAGACGATAACTTCGTATTACAGAACGAAACAGCACAAGAACTGTATCACGAACATGCCAAGAGCCTGCCTATCATAGACTATCACTGTCATCTTGATCCGAAACTGATTGCTGAGGATTATAAATTTGATAATCTGGGTGAAATATGGCTCGGGGGCGATCATTATAAGTGGCGTGCTATGCGTACCAATGGCGTGGATGAGCGTTTTTGTACAGGTAAAGATACCGGCGATTGGGAAAAGTTTGAAAAATGGGCTGAGACTGTACCGTACACCATGCGCAATCCATTGTATCACTGGACGCATCTTGAGCTAAAAACAGCTTTTGGTGTAACAAAATTATTAAAACCGGAAACCGCAAGAGAGATATTCGACGAATGTACAGCCAAGTTGCGTACTCCCGAATTTTCTGCTCGTGGCCTGATGAAGCATTATAATGTTGAGGTTGTCTGTACAACAGACGATCCGGTAGATTCTTTGGAATATCATTTAGCTCTCAAGAAAGAAGGTTTTTCTGTGAAAGTATTACCAACATGGCGTCCCGATAAAGCGATGGCTGTGGAAGTACCTGCTGCTTTCCGTGCCTATGTAGAAAAGCTATCGGAAGTATCGGGCATAGCTATCAGCAAATTCGCCGATCTGATTACAGCTCTTCGCAACCGTCACGACTTTTTTGCCAGCGTAGGTTGTAAGTTGTCGGATCATGGTATCGAAGAATTTTACGCAGAAGATTATACGCAGGCCGAGATTGACGCTATATTCAATAAAGTTTACGGCGGACAAGAATTATCTCATGCAGAGATAATCAAGTTCAAATCGGCAATGCTGGTCGAAGGCGCTATCATGGACTGGGAAAAAGGCTGGACACAACAGTTCCACTACGGAGCAATCCGGAATAATAATACCCGCCTGTTCAGGCAGCTAGGCCCCGATACAGGATTCGATTCCATCGGAGATTTCACCGTAGCCAAGGCTATGTCCAAATTCTTCGACAGACTGGACACTGACAACAAACTGGCGAAGACAATCATTTACAACCTCAATCCTCGTGATAACGATATGATTGCGACCATGATCGGAAACTTCCAGGATGGTTCTGTCGCAGGAAAGATACAGTTCGGTTCGGGCTGGTGGTTCCTCGACCAGAAAACAGGAATGGAAGCGCAAATGAACTCGTTGTCTAATCTGGGATTATTAAGTCGCTTTGTAGGTATGCTGACAGACTCGCGCAGTTTCTTGTCATACCCTCGTCACGAATATTTCCGCCGGATATTATGTAACCTGATCGGCACAGACATAGAACAAGGCTTATTGCCATATTCCGAGTTACCGTTCCTGGGCAAACTGGTTGAAAATGTATCGTATTACAATGCGAAAAACTTTTTTAAATTTTAAAGATCAATTTTTAAACGATAAAAAACAATGAAAACTGTTATTGAAGAACGTTGGGGTACGCACCCCGATGATGTAAAGAAGTACGACACCACTCAATTGAGAAAAGAATTTCTGGTGGAAAAACTTTTCGAGGCGGATAGTGTTCTGATGACTTACACTCATAACGACCGTCTGATAATTGGTGGCGCACTACCGGTAAAAGAAAATCTTAAGCTGGAAACAGTAGACCTGGTTCGCTCGGAATATTTCTGCGAAAGACGCGAACTTGGAGTCATTTGTATCGAAGGCGAAGGTGTTCTTTCGGTAGATGGCAAAGACTACAATATGGGATTTAAAGATGCCGTATATGTAGGTCGCGGATCGAAAGAAATTATCTTCAAAAGTAAAGATGCTTCTAAACCTGCTAAATATTATTTTGCTTCTTCTCCTGCTCATAAAGAATATCCGACAGCGCAAATAACATCTGAAATGCGTCGCACAAGAGATTTAGGAGCTCCGGCTACATCAAACGAGCGTTTGTTGAACCAACTCATTCTAAGCGAAATAGTTCCTTGCTGCCAGTTGCAAATGGGTATGACAGAACTGAAAGAAGGAAGTGTTTGGAATACAATGCCTCCTCACACGCATTCGCGCCGTATGGAAGCCTACTTCTATTTCAAAGTTCCGCAAAACCAGGCTGTATGTCATTTTATGGGACAACCGCAAGAGACCCGTCACATCTTTATGGGCAACGAGCAGGCTGTCATCTCTCCTTCATGGTCTATACACTCGGCTGCCGGAACAAGTAACTATACATTCATTTGGGCAATGTGTGGCGAAAACCTTGATTATGATGATATGGACACTTTCACTGCTGATAAACTGCGTTAAGCATTAAAAGAAACTATAAAATTAAATCGAAAAATGAAGAATATTATATTAGTACTTTTCTCTGTTGTTTTTCTGGCTTCATGCTCGTCAAACAAGGAAATGCAAATAACCATAGAGAACCCAAGCAACTTTGACCGTTTGACAGAAGTAATCGAAATTCCGATCGATAGCATCAAAAATAAAGTCGCATTAAAAGACAGCGCTGTTTATGTTGTTAAAAACAGTATTGGTGAAGTGATCCCTTCTCAGGTAACATATGACAGAAAACTTATCTTCCAACCGGAAGTGAAAGCGAATGAATCAAAAACATTCACTATATCGACTGATACAGCCCGTACATATCCGGCTAAAACATTCGGCCGTTTAGTTACCGAACGTAAGGACGACTTTGCGTGGGAAAACGACCGTGTGGCTTTCCGTGTCTACGCGCAGACTTTGATACCAACAGACGGTCCCAGCAATGGCTTGGATATTTGGTACAAACGGACGAATGATCTGATTATCGACAAATGGTACGAAGCCGATCTGGCAGGAAAAGCGTCTTATCATAATGATAATGGCGAAGGGCTCGACAACTACGATGTTAAGAGAAGTCTTGGCGCAGGTGCTATGGCGCCGTATGTAAACGGTAAATTGTGGCTAAACGATAACTTCGTTTCGGATGAAGTTTTGGATAACGGCCCTCTACGTACAACATTCAAGCTTACATACAACGATATAGATGTAGACGGCAAGAAATACAGCGAAAGCCGTACTTTCTCTATCGACGCAGGCTCGCAACTGACAAAAGTTGTACAGGCTTACGGTATCAACGAGCCTATGCAGGTAGCTGCCGGCATAGTACAACGCCCGAATGCCGATTCTACAGCTACCATTGCAGATAATAAAGGATATATTATATCTGCCGAACCAAAAACGAATAAGGCCGAAGGTATTTATGTTGCTGTGGTTTTTCCCGAAGGTATAAGCGAAAGCGTTGCTAATACGTATGAAATACAAAACGATAAGACTAAGAAAACCGATAAATATTCTCATGTGCTGGCAGTAACTACCCAGCAACCTAAAAAGCCTGTAACTTATTACACCGGATACGGTTGGGCTAAATTTGGTTTTCCTACAGTCGGCGATTTTGAGAAGTATATTCAAAATTTCTCTGAAAGTTTGAAACAGCCACTAGTTATAAAATACAAATAAAATAATAAACCGGCCACCCCAACCCCTCCGAGGGAGGGGCCATTTCCTCCCCAATGGAGGTTAGGAGGGGCTTTAACTTGTAATTAATAAAAGAATAATGAAAAAAGTTGTAACATTCGGCGAGATAATGTTGCGTTTAGCAACTCCCGGATATCAAAGATTTATTCAATCGACAAACCTTAACGCTACATTTGGTGGAGGTGAAGCCAACGTAGCCGTATCCCTTTCAAATTATGGTATTCCTACCGAATTTGTTACCCGTTTGCCTAAAAACGATATAGCTGAATGGTGCATTTCTGATCTGCGTAAATACAATGTAGGGGTAAATAATATACTAAGAGGTGGCGACCGTGTAGGAATCTATTTCTTGGAAACAGGAGCTGTAGCCCGTGCTTCTAAAGTAGTTTATGACAGAGCCGAATCGGCTATTGCTCAGATCAAACCGGGCATGGTCGATTGGAAAGAAATCTTCAAAGATGCTCAATGGTTCCATTGGACAGGTATTACTCCGGCTCTTTCTCAGGGTGCGGCAGATGCATGTTTGGAAGCGATTAAGGTAGCTAATGAAATGGGCGTAACCGTATCTACAGACCTTAACTATCGTAAGAATCTTTGGAAATATGGCAAAACAGCTTCTGAAATTATGCCTGCTTTGGTAGAAGGCTGCGATATTATATTAGGAAATGAGGAAGATGCTGAAAAAGTATTTGGAATCAAACCTGAGGGCTTCGACGTAGCCCACACAGGAGGAGAAGTGGATGCAGCTGAATTCGAATCTGTTTGTACACAGATGATGAAACGTTTTCCCCGTGCAAAAAAGGTGATAGTTACACTTCGCGGATCTATCAATGCTAACCACAACACATGGGGCGGATGCTTGTATTCCGATAAACTATATCAATCTAAGAGATACGACATTACACACATTGTAGACCGTGTAGGTGGTGGCGATTCATTTATGGGCGGTCTCATTTATGGTCTGATTTCTTATCCGTCTGACGACCAAAAGGCTTTGGAATTTGCAGTAGCTGCATCCTGCCTTAAACATACTGTTTACGGGGACTATAATCTGGTTACAGCAGCCGAAGTAGAAAACCTTATGAAAGGCGACGGTTCGGGTCGTGTATCGAGATAAATTAATTAGCAAATTTGGAAATATGCCAATGTGCCAATTAGCGCAAAGCGATCATTTTCAAATCTTCGAATTTTCAAATTAACAAATTAAAATATTATGCAAAATCAATTTTCATTAAACGGTAAAGTCGCTCTGGTTACAGGAGCTTCTTACGGTATAGGTTTTGCCATTGCTTCGGCATTGGCAGACGCAGGCGCTACAATTGTTTTTAACGATCTGAAACAGGAATTTGTAGATAAAGGCTTGGCTGCATATAAAGAAGCAGGTATAAAAGCCAATGGTTATGTATGCGATGTAACAAACGAAGATCAGGTAAATGCCATGGTAGCGCAGATAGAAAAAGAGGTAGGTGTTATTGATATTCTGGTAAACAATGCCGGTATTATCAAGCGTGTTCCTATGCACGAAATGCCAGCTTCTGAATTTCGCCAAGTAATAGATGTCGACCTGAATGCACCTTTCATCGTGTCTAAGGCTGTACTTCCTGGCATGATGAAAAAAAGGGCAGGAAAGATCATTAATATCTGTTCGATGATGAGCGAACTAGGTCGCGAAACAGTTTCTGCATATGCAGCTGCTAAAGGCGGTCTGAAAATGCTTACACGCAATATCGCTTCCGAATATGGAGAATACAATATTCAATGCAACGGTATCGGACCAGGCTATATTGCAACCCCGCAAACAGCTCCTCTTCGCGAACCACAAGCAGACGGGTCCCGTCATCCGTTCGACTCATTCATTATAGCTAAGACTCCTGCTGCACGTTGGGGAAATCCGGAAGACCTTTCAGGGCCAGCTGTGTTCCTTGCATCTAATGCATCGGACTTTGTCAATGGACACGTTCTTTATGTGGACGGAGGTATCCTGGCTTATATCGGCAAACAACCATAATTAAATAACAATATTATTGAACAGCAAGTAGGTATGGCTCATAACCATTGTTTTTATTGATCTTTTTTAATATACATATCTACTTGTCTGTTTAGTAATTAAGAAAAATTAATAATGAAGAATTATGGCTTCTGACTCTGTATTAAATACGAAAAGTTATGCTTTTGCAATTCGCATAGTAAAACTCTCGCAACTACTACAAAAAGAAAAGTCAGAGTTTGTTCTGTCAAAGCAAATATTACGTAGTGGAACCTCTGTTGGTGCGTTAATCAGAGAGTCGGAATATGGACAAAACAAAGCTGATTTTATAAACAAATTAAGCATTGCTCTTAAAGAAGCCCATGAAACAGATTATTGGATTGCTTTACTACGTGATACAGGATATTTGGAAGATAAATTATCAATGAGTTTATTGACTGATTGTAGTGAGTTGAAAGCATTATTAATTTCATCAATTAAAACACTAAAGAATAATTTATAATTTTTCATTCTTAATTCTTAATTAAAAATATATGGCACGATTTTCAAGAATTAAAGCCTGCCAGGTAATGGCAGAGACCGGAATGGTTCCGGTTTTCTATCACGCTGACCTCGAAGTTGCAAAACAGGTTGTAAAAGCCTGTTATCTTGGAGGAGTAAGAGCCTTTGAATTTACTAACAGAGGCGATTTCGCTCACGAAATCTTCGGTGAATTAAATAAATGGGCAGCAAAAGAATGCCCGGAAATGATATTGGGTATTGGCTCCATTGTCGATGCAGGTACAGCATCATTGTTCCTGCAATTGGGGGCAAGTTTTGTAGTAGGTCCATTGCTTAACCCCGATATCTTTAAAGTATGTAACCGCCGTCAGGTAGCATATATTCCGGGTTGTGGTTCGGTATCCGAAATTGGTTATGCTCAGGAACTGGGCGCAGAAGTAGTAAAAGTATTCCCTGCCGGAAATGTGGGTGGCCCTTCTTTTGTTAAAAACGTAAAGGCTCCGATGCCTTGGACCAGTATTATGGTTACAGGTGGTGTGGAACCGACAGAAGAAAATCTCACAAAATGGTTCGATGCAGGAGTTACCTGTGTCGGCATGGGATCTAACCTCTTCCCGAAAGATGTTCTTGCAGCAAAAGATTGGGGTAAGATAACTCAAATGTGCAAAGATGCTCTAGCCATCATAGAAAAAGCTAAAACTTAAATAAAAACCTATGAATAATACCGGAAAAAGTAAAATGACAAATTACAGGTGGGCCATTTGCGGCATGTTGTTTTTTGCCACCTTAGTTAATTACATGGACAGGCAAGTGCTGTCTCTTACATGGGAAGGCTTTATTGCCCCCGAATTTCACTGGACAAACAAAAGTTACGGACTAATAACAGGACTATTCTCACTGTTTTACGCAGTCAGCATGCTTTTTGCAGGCCGCTTTGTCGATTGGATGGATACAAAAAAGGGCTTCCTTTGGTCGATCGGTATTTGGTCGGTTGGTGCTGTATTACATGCATTTTGCGGTATTGCAACATCGGGGATCATGACGGGAGAATGGTTTGTTGGATTTGCAGGAGCAAAGGAAGCCATCGCTACTGTTAGCGATGTCGGTATGATAATCAATGTGAGCGTCACCCTCTTTATATTCGCGCGGTTGGTTCTGGCCATTGGGGAGGCTGGTAATTTCCCTGCTGCAATCAAGGCCACAGCAGAATATTTTCCTAAAAAAGACCGTGCCTACGCAACCTCTATCTTCAATGCCGGATCTACAATCGGCGCATTATTGGCGCCACTTTGTATCCCATTATTAGCACAGCATTGGGGCTGGGAAATGGCATTTATAATCATCGGTGCATTAGGCTTCGTTTGGATGGGCTTCTGGATTTTCATCTACAAAAAACCGGAAGAACATCCTAAGGTAAATAAGCTAGAACTGGAATATATTCTTTCGGACGACAAAGAAGAAACAGCAACTTCAACTCCTATCAAAGAAAAGACCTCGTTCTTACAATGTTTCAAGTACCGGCAAACTTGGGCGTTTGCCTTCGGAAAATTTATGACTGACGGCGTTTGGTGGTTCTACCTGTTTTGGGCACCGGCCTATTTGTCGCAAGTTTATGGGTTGAAACTCAACAATGCCGGCGATTCGCGCGGAATGATAGCACTTGCGGTTCTGTATCTAATCGTTATGCTGTCGTTGTATGGTGGTAAGTTACCGGGTATAATTATCGGAAAAACAGGAAAAAACCCTTATGCAGCACGCATGCAGGCGATGTTGATTTTCGCGTTTTTCCCGCTTCTGGTACTTCTTGCACAACCGCTCGGACATATTTCCTATTGGATTCCGGTAGTACTGATCGGTATTGCAGGTGCAGCACATCAATCGTGGTCGGCCAATATTTTCTCTACGGTGGGAGACATGTTCCCTAAAAAAGCTATTGCTACTATCACAGGTATTGGCGGTATGGCAGGTGGTATAGGCTCTTTAATTATTCAATTTGGTGCAGGATGGCTGTTCGACTTCACTCAAAAAAACTGGAGTACTATAAATGGACAAGTTCTTCTTGAAAAATATCCTCAGTTCCAAAACCAAGAAACAGCAGATGCTTTATTAAAAGAGCATGGTGTAAAAAACATTGGAGAATTTTTTAAAGTTCTGGAAACAACCGGAGATACCGTAGTAAACGGGATAAATTCGGGATATATGATTATTTTCTCAGTTTGTGCAGTTGCTTATCTGATAGGATGGATTGTAATGAAGATATTGGTTCCTAAATATAAACCGATTACTGATTTGTAAAAATAGATTTTCTATATCAGATACTTCTATAATTAAAAGAGCGGCATGTTTTGATAAGCCGCTCTTTCATTTTAATATCATTTTTTCTTAAAAAAAGCAGTTAATAATTGCTTGCCGATAGGCACCACAACGGACGTCATCATTTTACCCCAAAAACGTTTGTTTTCAGTGGCCTTTTTCTGTTCCAGCTTTTCCTGCTCACGCTGCGCACGCTCTTGCTCTTTTTGAGCTTTAGCCTCCTCTTTAGCCTGAACCGCTTGTTCCTTTTCAGTCAGAGTCCCTTTCAACCGTTCGTTGAGCATTTCATATGCCGACTCTCTGTCTATAGCCTCTGCGTAATGCCTGTATAAAAGAGAGGTCTCCGTCATTTTCTTTCGTTCTTGCCCATCCAACGGCCCTATTTGTCCTTCCGGCGGAAGTATATAAGCACGCTCTACTTGATTGGGGCGTCCTTTTTCGTCAAGAAACGAAACAAGAGCTTCCCCTGTGCCCAGTTCCGAGATAGCTTGTTCTGTATCGAAAGCCGGATTAGCACGGAATGTCTGTGCAGCAACTTTCACAGCCTTCTGGTCTTTCGGGGTATAGGCACGAAGCGCGTGTTGTACGCGATTACCCAGCTGGCCAAGTACCGAATCGGGTATATCAGCAGGAGTTTGCGAAATGAAGTAGATACCGATACCTTTGGAGCGGATCAGACGAACCACTTGCTCTATCTTTTCCAGCAATGCCTTTGGGGCATCTGTAAATAGCAAATGTGCTTCATCAAAGAAGAATACCAATTTTGGCTTATCGGGATCTCCCACTTCCGGCATCACTTCAAACAATTTAGTCATTAGCCACATTAAGAATGTTGTATAAACCCGTGGCGAGTTCATAAGCTTGTCGGAAGCCAGAATGTTGATAACACCTTTCTCGCCGACTGTTTGTATCAGGTCATCGATATTCAGACTCGGCTCGCCGAAGAAATGGTCTCCGCCCTCTTGTTCCAGCGCTATCAGACCCCGTTGAATGGCTCCGATACTGGCAGTAGATATATTCCCGTAACTGGTAGTAAACCGGTTCGCATTGTTACCGGCATACTCCAATAACTTTTGTAAATCTTTCAGGTCGACAATTTCGAGCGATTCGTCCTTCGCTATTTTGAATATAATAGTAAGCACCGCCGATTGTGTATCGTTAAGAGATAATAAACGGCTCAAAAGCAACGGCCCCATGTCGGCTACCGTAGCTCGGATGGGCGCCCCCTGTTCGCCGAAAACGTCCCAAAATTGGACAGGAAAAGCCTGAAACTTAAATCCTTTATCGGCCAACTTATACGATTCAACGCGCTGAGTCACACTCTCCTTATTACCACCTGTGGCGGCAACTCCCGATAAATCACCCTTTACGTCGGCAGCAAACACAGGAACTCCCATTTGGCTGAACGTTTCAGCAAGAGTTTGCAATGTCACCGTTTTACCTGTACCCGTAGCTCCGGTAATCAGCCCGTGCCGGTTTGCCATTTTAGGAAACAGACATACTTCCGTTTCTCCTGATATGGCTACAAAAGATCTTTTTTCGTTATCAAACATTTTAGTGTATTTTAGTTATTTCATTCTACTATAAATAAAAGAAAAAAAGAATAAATTGTTCGTGAATATAAGAATTTTATTTGTTGTATAAATATTTATACCCCTGCTTTGTGCGGAAACTATCTACGATAGTTTCTATCGATAAAGATAGAAAAACTTCAGAATGATTTGAAGAAAGCTTATCTTTAGCAAAAAATATTGGATACGAAACGGAATATACAATTGTGGATAGAGGATAATCCTGTGAAAATAATTATTCTGACAGGCATTTTTATCCGTGTGCTGATAGCGATACTTTATCAGCATATAACCATGTACCCCGATAGCACAGGCTATGTTGACCTTGCCGGGCGTATCCTTAGTTTCGATTTTGCCGGATACCAAGGGGAACGTTCTCCGGGTTATCCCTTGCTGCTTGCAGTTACCAACATATCCTATTTATTTACAGTTGTTTTACAATCAGCATTAGGTATTGCCAGTCTGGTTCTTGTCTACAAAACGGCATTGATTATAGGCATAAATAAAAAGGTTACATTCTTCGCCTCTCTGGGATTATCGTGCTATATACCAATGGTGTTTTTCGAGTTTGCTATCCTGTCGGAAACACTGACTCTATTTACCATTACAGTTATCTTTTATCTGTATTTTTCCATCTGCTCATGTAAAAGTGAAATTTTCTACAATTGGCTACTCATTATAGCTTGCAGTTTTCTGGTGTTGATAAAACCATTTTACATTTTCCTGCCTGTTTTGCTGTTTGTATTCCTTTTCTTCAATCGCACTACAAAGAGAGAAATTCTTTTTAAGCATATATGCGTTGCTATTATCCCGATTACATTATTCCTGGGCTGGTCGTATGTAAACAGGGTAAATACAGGTTATTTTACATCTACTACTTTCTATGGATTCAACCTCGCCCAAAATTGCGTCAGCTTTGCAGAAAAAACAACACCCGAATATGCTGAAATAGGGTATATCTATGCCAAGTACAGAGACGAGATAAGCCCGGACAAAGAAATAGCCATGACTATTTGGGAAGCCGAACCGGAACTAAGAGAAAAGACAGGATTATCCTTTCCCGATTTGTCAGCGAAATTATACGATTACAGCATAGCTACCATAAAGGAAAACCCGGGAGATTACCTGAAGCAAGTATTTATATCATGGTGCGAGTTCTGGAAAACATCTCTCTATTGGGAATATGATAGTGTAGCCGTCCCGCATGCTAATGACATGATATTGTATGTGTGTTATGCAGAGCGGATCATTCTGCAATTGATAAAAATCCTGTTTGTGTTGCTGATTCCCTGCAATATAATAATAAGAACTGTCAAAGAAAAGAAGCTATCCCCTTCTCTTATTATATCGGGAATTGTCCTCACAGCATCTATCCTGCAAGCCTTGATAACTTACGGAACAAATTCCCGGTTTAGTTTTCCTTTCGAATTGTTGATTGCATTATCGGTAGTAGCTAATTGGGTAAGTTTTTGGAAAAGAAGCAACCTCCCCCTCTACAGTTAGCAGTAATCAGTAATCAGTCAACAAACTACTACTTTTTTTAACTAAAAAGTAACAAACTTCTACAGTAGTCAGTAGTCAGCGCTCAGAACTTAAAACTTAGAACTTAGAACTTAGAACTTAAAACTCGTAACTTTTTAACTAAAAAGTAACAAACTCCACACTCAATTAGCCATTAGCTGTTAGCCGTTAGCCCCTTGCTCGCGCGGCTACCCTCTTTGTCATCCTGACTGCAGGGAAGGATCCCGATCCCCGAGAGATAGGAGATGCTTCCTGTCGTCAGCATGACAAACCGGAATTTAACTAAAAAGTAACAAACTTCTACAGTTAGCAGTAGTTAGTAGTCAGTAGTCAGTAAACAGTCGACCTTTTCGTCATTGCGAACGGAGTGAAGCAATCCAGAGTATTGATTATTAATGGATTGCTTCGGGTAAACCCTCGCAATGACGTGCGACAGTCAGCAGTCAACAACTCGTACCTCGTATCTCGTCTACTCGTAACTTTTTAACTAAAAAGTAACAAACTTCTACAGTTAGCAGTAGTCAGTAGTAAGTAGTTAGTAGTTAGTAGTGAGCGCTCAGAACTTAGAACTTAAAACTCATAACTTTTTAACTAAAAAGTAACAAACTCCACACTCAATTAGCCATTAGCTGTTAGCTTATAGCCTTTGCCGCTTCGCGCCATTGTTGACTGTTGACTGTTGGCTGATGACTGTTGACTGTAACTGTCGCTTCGCGCCATTTGCTAATTTACAAATTTGCTAATTATCAAATTATCACTATATCTATAGATAAAACGAACGCCGGACAATGCCCCTATGCGGAGGCCAGGAGGGGCTGATTCTACAATAGCGTACTGGCTATCTCCGACAATTTGCTCCGCTCTCCTTTTACCAAATTTACGTGTGCAAATAAATCTTGCCCTGTCATTTTATCAATCATATAAGCCAACCCATTAGATTGTGCATCTAAGTAAGGAGAATCTATTTGCTGCAAATCCCCTGCAAATATCATTTTAGTCCCCTCCCCTGCCCGGGTAATAATTGTTTTTATTTCGTGTGGAGTCAAATTTTGCGCTTCATCGATGATACAAATCATTTCCGACAGGCTTCGTCCCCGTATATACGCCAGCGCTTCTATTTCCAGCTTTTTGCTGGCTTTCATTTCTTCTATATTCCGCGATTCAGGCCCTCCGAATGGAATATGATTTTTTATGACGAGCAAGTTATCGAACAATGGCTGCATATAAGGTGCTATTTTCTGCTTCTCGTCTCCGGGAAGGAATCCCAGTTCCTTATTGCTGAGAGCCACAATCGGGCGGGCAAGTAATATCTGGTCGAAACTTTCGCTTTGTTTCAAAGCCGAGGCCAATGCCAATAAAGTTTTACCTGTCCCGGCCTTACCCGTCAATGCTACAAGCTTTATTTCAGGATCTATCAGCACCTCAAGGGCAAAAGTCTGTTCGGCATTCCGGGGCTGTATACCATAACATATTTGCTTATCTATTTTCTTTATTTTCTTTGTGAACGGATTATACCTCGCCAATACACTTTTTTTCCCATTCTTCATCACGAAACATTCGTTCGGGTTGACAGATGTCTCAAGATCGAAAGCATCTATATCGACACCTACCGGATTGGCATATAGATCATCTATTAGTGTTGAACTTATATCAGAAAATGTTTTATGTTGTTTTTCAAATAAGAAAATATCCGGAACTTTATCATTTATATAATCCTCAGCCACTAGTCCGATGGCGCGGGCTTTCATTCTCAGGTTTATATCTTTTGTCACCAGAATGGTTTTCTCTCTCGGATTCCGTTCCGAAATATCCAGCACAGCCGACAAAATGCGATGATCGGGAGTTCTCTCCGGAAATGTATCGATAATCTTATTCTGCAATTTAGTATTGGCTTCTATAAAAAGATTACCCATACCACTACCGAGAGCTATTCCCTTCGTAAAAAGGTTGTCATCGGTTATTGCATCCAGCTGACGTAAAAATTCCCGTGCATTGTAATTTATCTGATCGTTCCCTTTTTTAAACTTGTCCAGTTCCTCGAGCACCACAATGGGAATATATACGTCATTTTCCTCGAAATTATCTAAACATCTGAAATCGTGTAATATTACATTCGTATCTAATACAAAGTTCTTTTTCTTACCTCTAGCCATAATATTTGAGTTTTATCGTAAACAATAAATATAGCGAAATTCATCTAATATCTAAGATATTTTATGAACAATTATGAAGTAAAAGCAGTTCTGTATTCCGGAAAATAGTTATAATATTTGTAACTTTGAAAAAGATTTAGAACTAATAATCAAACAAATAAAAATGAACATCTCTAATTTAATAAACGATAATTTTTTTCTATTAGCCGGTCCATGTGTTATAGAAGGGGAGGAAATGGCTCTGCGCATAGCCGAAAAAGCAAAAACAATCACCGACAAACTAAATATTCCTTACGTATTTAAGGGTTCATATAAAAAGGCGAACCGGTCGCGGGTCGATTCCTTCACAGGAATAGGCGACGAAAAAGCCCTGAAGATACTCCGCAAAGTAGGTGAAACATTTGGCATTCCCACAGTTACCGACATCCACGAAACACACGAAGCAGCTATGGCAGCCGAATATGTAGACGTTTTGCAGATTCCGGCATTTCTTTGCCGCCAAACAGATTTGTTGATAGCCGCAGCCCAAACAGGGAAAGTTGTGAATATAAAAAAAGGACAGTTCCTGGCGCCAAGCGGAATGCAATTTGCTGTACAAAAAGTAGTAGACTCGGGTAATAATAATGTAATAATTACAGATAGGGGAACAACTTTTGGCTATTCGGACCTTGTAGTCGATTTTCGCGGAATACCCGAAATGAAAGAATTTGGCTTTCCTGTGGTACTCGATGCCACCCATTGCCTGCAAAAACCAAATCAGGCATCAGGTGTGACAGGCGGACAGCCTCAACTTATAGAGACCATGTGTAAAGCCGGTATTGCAACAGGTGTAGACGGGCTGTTTATAGAAACCCATTTCGATCCGGCCAATGCAAAATCGGACGGGGCAAACATGCTCCCTCTCGATCAGCTGGAAGGACTGATGGTGAAACTAACCCGTATAAAAGCCGCATTAAAAGAATGAAAGTAGATATTTGCTTTTCTCCGGCTTTGTATCCCTATTATGCCGGTAACAATGCCGAACGCATCGTTATTGTCGTGGATATATTCAGGGCTACAACAACTATGTGCGCAGCCTTGAAGAACGGAGCAAGGAGCATCATACCTGTAGCTTCCATCGAGGAAGCCCAAGCTTACAAAGAAAAAGGCTTTCAGGTAGGAGCAGAGCGAAATGTCAGGCGTTGCGACTTTGCCGATTTTGGGAACTCCCCGTTCGACTATACGCCCGAAAAAGTAACAGGAAAAGATATTGTCTTTACTACAACGAACGGTACTCAAGCCATCGAAGCGGCCAGCGATTCGCACGCTCTTATCATAGGGGCGTTTTCAAATATCAGTGCTGTTACAGATTTTTGCATTGCCGCACAAAAGGACATCCTTGTTCTGTGTGCGGGCTGGAACAATCGTTTCAACATAGAAGATACATTGTATGCAGGAGCCGTTGCCAAAAGATTATTGGATAAAGGTTACACTTATGAGTCGGATGCAGTGGAAGTAGCTCTTGCGATGTGGAGAGACGCAACTCCTGGCTTGCGAAACTATATAAACCATACGGAGCATATTAAACGATTAGAGGCCAACAACCTGCAAGACTCGGTCGAATACTGTCTGACGGAGGATACGGTGAGCCTCGTACCGGTATATAATAAGAATATAAAAAATATATCTTAGGTACTTGGGCGATTGGCAAATTTTCATATTTTCAAATTAGCACATTAAAGAAATATGGCCGGACACAACGAACTTGGGAAAAAGGGTGAAGATGCCGCAGTACGTTATCTCCGGCAAAAGGGTTATGAGATATTGGAGCGAAACTGGGTTTATGAAAGGTATGAAATAGACATCATCGCCCGACATGAAGAGTTCATTGTCTTTGCAGAAGTAAAAACCCGAAGTTCAGACCAGTGGGGAAATCCCGAAGAGGCCGTCTCGAAAGGAAAGATAAAGCGGATTGTGGAAGCGGCGGATTTTTATCTGAATGTAAATGATATTGATCATCCCGCCCGGTTCGATATTGTAGCCGTTATATGGGATGGACAAAAATTTGAAATCGAGCATATTGACGATGCATTCCTGGCACCGGTGAATTAGAATATTATGAATATAGAAGAAGCAAGAGAAGCCTGCGTCTCCATAAAGGGAGCGACCGAATCTTTCCCTTTTGATGAAGACACGTTAGTATTTAAGGTAATGGATAAAATGTTCGCTTATATGGGGCTGGAAAGCCGGGATGGCGAACATTGGCTAAACCTGAAATGCGATCCCGAATATGCCATCGAACTAAGGGAGCATCATTCAGGAATACGTCCGGGGTATCATTCCAACAAAAAATATTGGAACACAATTGTGATAGGAGAAGTAAAGGACGACCTGATCAAAAAGCTGATACAACACTCGGTAGACGAAGTGATAAAGAAATTACCTAAGGTAAAACAAGCCGGATATAACGCCCTGAAAGACGAGCCATGAATATAGAGGAACTAAGAGAATATTGCTTGTCGATAAAAGGGAGTACCGAATCGCTGCCTTTTCTGAGGCATAATGTTTTGGTATTTAAAGTAATGGACAAGATGTTTGCTTACATTCCCCTGGAACCTAAGGACGGAGCATTTAAGGTAGATTTGAAATGCGATCCCCTTAAATCTGTCGAACTACGGGAAAAGTATACCGGAATAACGGAAACCGACTTTAAAACAGTGCTATGGAGTCTGGTATCTCTGGATAGTGATGTTCCCGACGACCTGATAAAAGAGCTTGTCCAACATTCGGCAGATGAGGTGATAAAAAAATTACCACAAAAAAAAAGAGAAAAATACTACAACATAATCCATGTCAAAGACTGTGATTCGACAAACAATGCTTTGTCCGAAATAAATAAAATAAACAGGCACGAAGAAGGAACAATCTTCTGGTCCGACTCCCAGTCAGCAGGAAAAGGCCAGCGTGGAAACAAGTGGGAATCGGAGAGGGGAAAGAATCTGCTGTTTAGCATGCTTCTTTACCCGGAAGTAAAAGCAAACAAGCAATTCATTATTTCACAGATTGTTTCATTGGCCGTAGCCGAATGTCTCTTAAGCTATACAGAAGATATTACCATTAAATGGCCGAATGACATATATTGGAAAGAGAAAAAAATCTGTGGTATACTGGTCGAAAACAGATTGAATGGAGACAATATTGAACAATCCATAGCAGGTATAGGCATCAATATTAACCAGAATAAATTCATCGGCGATGCACCTAACCCTATATCCTTAAAGCAGATAACAGGAGAGCGGCACAATCTTTTCGAAATACTGGACAACGTCAGAGTTAATATCCTCAACTACAATCTGCAATTACAATCCGGAAATATAAATTCTATCCGGAAACGCTATAAAGAACTTTTATTTCGCCGCGAAGGTTATCATCCGTATAACGACGGAACAACCGGTTTCGTAGCTAAAATAAAGGATATAGAACCTTCAGGATTATTGCTTCTCGAAACAAAAGAAGGGATAGAAAGGCGGTTTGCATTCAAAGAAGTAAAATATATTCTGCAAGCTTAGCCTCGTTATTAATAAAAAGAACTTCAATTATCTAATATATTTCCTATGCAAAATGACTATTATACCTTGAAACGCAAAGAAATTCATCCTTTTATACCCACTAATATCAGGCGCACATTAGATGTAGGATGTGCTTCCGGTAATTTTTCAGAGCAATTGAAAGCTGAAAAAAACGTAGAGGCATGGGGCATAGAAATGGTTGAAGATGCTGCAAATGAAGCAAAATCGAAATTAGACAATGTTCTTTTCGGCACATTCGATGAAGTCTACAATTCTTTACCGAAGAATTATTTCGATTGTATCTTTTTCAATGATGTACTGGAGCATATGATATATCCCGAAGAATGTCTTGTCAGGGCAAAAGAAAATCTGGCCGGCGGAGGACATATTCTGGCATCGATACCCAACATGAGATACATTGAAGTGCTGCGTGAACTGATTTTTAAGAAAGATTGGGTGTACAAAGACTCCGGGATTCAGGACAAAACTCATTTACGTTTTTATACAGAGAAAAGCATGAAGCGTATGATAGAAAGCTGCGGGTACAAGATAGAACGCATGGAAGGTATAAACGGTGTAGGCCCTTATTGCCTGACATCGTTCATAAATCGATTACTATTCAATCGCCTGAAAGATATAAAGTACAGGCAATACGTAATACTTGCATCTGCGAAATAACCATAGTACATGACAAAAAATATTTTATATATATTTAAAAGGCTTATTATGTTGCCCTTACAGGGCGCAGTTCCTTCGGTTGTCATCTCACCGGGGTGTTACCCCGGGCTGGAATATATCAGGCTTTCAGCCTGTTTCTTTCCACGATGCCCTGAAGGGGCTACATAATATAGCCCAATGGCAACGCCTTGGGTGGGAAAACGAAATCCCCTGAAACCACGCCCTGTAAGGGCAATATAAGATTTTGTAATATTTTTTGTCATGTACTATGAAAATAATATAAAAAAATTAGAGGCTGAACCCTTTTGGGACAGCCTCTTTCTAATATTTTATCAAGAATTAATATTCTCTTTGCAAGATCCACCAGTCATTGAACGGAATACCATATTTATTCTTCAATGTAGTTGCATCGCCTAATCCATGGAATTTGGCCAAGATTTCGTTTTTCTTTGCAACGGCTTGTTCTTTCGAATCGTAGCTGGCAATAATCACACGGTACATGCCTTGATCGTTACGAGCAAGAATAATGTTGTATCCTTCGTTCTCCATTCTTTGTTTCAACGATTCAGCGCCCGGTTTCATTGCCATAGCGGCAATAACCACACTATAAGCTTTCAGGCCGGAAGCATCGCTTTCATATACAGGTGTGACCTTTTCTTTTCGTACAGACTCTGTGCTATAAGATGGAGTTGTAGTAGCCGGCTTAGATACAGAAGTTGACGTTGTAGCATTTTCTTCTAGTTCTCTTTCCTTCGCAGACTCATATACTGACTTATATGCACTTTGTTTTGGTTTACATGAACCGAATGCTATAACACAGGCTAAAGCTAATCCGATTCCAACTAATTTTTTGTTCATATTCTTTTATATTATATAGTTTTCCATTTTAACGTTAACACAAAAATAATGATAAACTATTTACTCTAACGTTTTTTTTAACCAAATAGTTTGTTTTTCACTTTAATTAATAAATTCGAAACCTGTGTATGGCACTAATGCTTCCGGTATGCGGATACCGTTCCCGGTCTGGTTGTTTTCCAGCAATGCAGCTACAATACGAGGCAGGGCGAGGGCGCTTCCATTCAGGGTGTGTGCCAGTTGTATCTTCTTGTCGGTATCACGATAACGACATTTCAGCCGATTAGCCTGATAACTTTCAAAATTTGAAACAGAACTTACCTCCAGCCAACGTTGCTGGGCTGTGGAAAACACTTCGAAATCGAAAGTAAGAGCCGATGTAAAGCTCATATCACCACCACACAAACGGAGTATACGCCAAGGCAATTCAAGTTCTTCAACCAGCGTTTGCACATAAGCTACCATCTCTTTCAACGACTCGTAAGAATGTTCCGGCTTATCGATGCGTACAATCTCTACTTTGTCGAACTGATGCAAACGGTTCAATCCACGGACATCCTTACCGTATGAGCCTGCCTCGCGACGGAAACAAGCCGAATAAGCCGTATTTTTTATTGGCAAATCTTTTTCTTCAAGAATCGCATCCCTGTATATATTCGTTACCGGAACTTCTGCCGTGGGTATCAGGTACAAATCATCTACTGACGCATGATACATCTGGCCTTCCTTATCTGGCAACTGGCCTGTTCCGTAGCCGGAAGCCGCATTGACGACATAAGGCGGTTGTATTTCCAAATATCCGGCATCGCGGGCTTTGTCCAGGAAGAAGTTAATCAAAGATCGCTGCAATCGGGCGCCTTTTCCTTTGTAAACGGGAAATCCCGCACCGGTTATTTTCACACCGAGTTCAAAATCTATCAGATCATATTTTTTTGCTAACTCCCAATGAGGAAGAGCATTTTCGCCTAAATCGGGAATCACGCCGCCGGATCTCTCCACTACATTGTCTTCAGCCACACGTCCCTCAGGCACTTCGTCAGAAGGTAAGTTAGGAATAAGCACGAGCAAATCCTGCAAATCTTGTTCAGCCTGACGCAACGTATCTTCAAGGGCTTTATTTTCGCTCTTAATTTCCGCCACACGATTTTTCGAGGTTTCCGCTTCGGCTTTCTTGCCTTCTTTCATTAGCTGACCGATATGTTTTGACAAAGTATTCGATTCGGAGAGAGCAGCATCAAGAACTGTTTGTGCTTTTTTTCTAGTCCGGTCTATCTCCAAAACTTTCTCTATTATCTCTTTTCCGTCGAAATGCTTCTTAGCCAGTTTCTTTATCACCAGCTCCGGATTTTCACTAATGGTTTTCAGCGTCAACATAATCGGTTTTTATTATTTAAGCTGCAAAGTTATAAATATTTTAAGAACAACTCTGAAAAAATGTCCGATATATGCAACATATACCGGACATCTCTTTGCTTATTATTCCTTTATTTCACTACCGACACTTTTTCTTTATCGGCTTTCCATATCCTGTATTTTATGTCGTAACCTATCGGGGCATATATTACAATGGGTAATTTGCTGTTATACCTTACGATCAATGTTTCTGACGAAACAAATTTGTTCTCTTCGGGTTTATTGCAAGCCTTCATTGTCGATGCTGTTTTACCTTCCGATGTAAATTCATAATAGGTATATCCCCATCCTTGTAGATCTTTCTCTTCAAGTTTACCGATCAAGGTATGACGGTTACAGTCTACCATCATCATTTTACCGGGGATAATTTCCACCTTAAATTTCGATTCATCGGATTTCTTAGGCAATTCTATCACATACCTTACCATACCATTTGATGCAGGAGGAAATGGTTCTAAGTTTTGTTTCACCTGTGCATTCACTAAAGGAGCAAATAACATGCTCAATAGAAATAATACTGTTGTTAATTTCATTCGTTTTTTCATTCTTATATAATTTACTTGATTAGTCTTTTTCATCTAGATGCATATTAGATTAACAAATCCACACATGAAAGAGTTTTATATTGTTTTTTTAACGAACTTTAAAACCCATTATAACTAATTCATCGGGAAAAAGTAAGCATTCACCGATTTGTTCTTGCCTATTATTACTAGCTGTATAACTTTGCAATAGAAATTATAAAGACGGACATTATGGAAACCGAAAAAAATTATTTATTCAAAAGAGGAAGAAACAGAGGAGGTAAAGGTGTCGGATTCGCATTATTCCTTATCCTTCTGGGCGGCATATTTTTATTCCTCAACCTGGGGATAATACCCGAAATGTACAGGCCATTGCTCATCTCGTGGAAAACGCTCCTTATTGTAATTGGCTTGTGGACATTAATTATTAAAAGAGAATATATAGGCGGAGTAATCTTAATAGCCATCGGTACATTTTTTCTCTACCCCACCCTATGTTCGGTATTTCCCGAATATTTCGTACGTTTCGATATAGATATGCGAACATATTGGCCCGTTATTTTAATATTTATTGGTATTATGCTGGTTATCGGCTGGTTATTTCCTCAGAAGAAAGCTCACCGCAAAAAACAAAAATGGGAAACAGACACAAGAGGTGGTTATGAACAGTTCACCGATTATATTGACAAAAACGTGATGTTCGGCAGTTCGGAACAAATCATTTTATCCGCCAACTTTCAGGGAGGTGAAGCCAATGTTATGTTTGGCGAACTGATAGTAGATTTGCGAAAAGCAAAGCTCGCCGAAGGAGAATATGTGCTACAGCTGAATGCCGTATTTGGCAGTGTAGTCCTGTATGTACCGTCAGAATGGCATGTAGAAACACGAAGCAGCACTTTTCTAGGTTCTTTCGACGATCAACGGCGTCAGAATATGGAAATAATAGATAGTACATCTAAATTGATCATCAAAGGAAGCGCTATGTTCGGTAGCGGCGAAATAAGAAACTGATAGACAATAATGGAAAACCGGCATATACTATTTATCCATATACTCATTGCCCTGATAGTTGCTTTGGTCCTATACATAAGCACCAAGCCTTTGCTCAGTATCACTGAAACAATATTAGTGACCGATGCCATAGCTGCCGGATCTATTCTTTCTACTTTGTTTTTCTTTTTAAAGAATATTGTAAAGTATAGCCATTTCTCCTCTTTGCTTTTACGCCAAAGGTTGATTAATTACAGTGCACTGGGATTGTTGTTTGTTACCGGTTGGCTAGGTATAGAATATATTGTCCTGTATATATCATTTCCGGCAGGAGAATGGGAAGAACTGCTTCCAACCCTCCCTATACGAATCGTGATCGCGATGCTGATCTACTGCCTGATAATTCTTATATATCCGGAAAGTATTCATGAAAACGGTAACAAACCGGAAGAAGACGGGAGGAAAGAGGAGGCTGCAAACGTCCTGCCGGAAAAGAATGAGGAGAAAGCGATTGAACCAATTGAGCGCATCGTCGTAAAGAACGGGCAGAAAATAGATGTTATCATGATACCCGAAATAATCTGCATAACAGCAGAAGGCGACTATGTTATGATACATACCGGAAAAGGCAAATTCCTGAAAGAACAGACTATGAAGTCGCTTGAAGTGGTATTACCATCCGATAAGTTTGTCCGCGTGCACCGGTCGAGTATTGTAAACGTAGAATTTATTGCCCAAATAGAACTTTACAATAAGCAGAACCAACTATTGAAGCTGAAAAATGGGATTCAGGTTAAAATCAGTTTAACCGGTTACAAGATATTGAGAGATACTTTGGGATTATAAATAGCCCGATATTCAATAGGATTAAGAAACTTTTAAGGCTTCAAATACTTTTGAATATAAGGGTATAGATATTCTGCATAGCGCATAAAGCCCAAATCCGTAAAATGGGTGCCGTCGACAGTGGCTTCATCATCTATGCCGATCATTCCGGCAGATGAAATAAGTTCTATATTTTTCTCTCCTGCTGTTAACAGATCGCTAAAGACTTTATGCAAAGCTTCGTTCTTCGCGACTACAGTATTTTGCATATAGCCATCGAATTTTCCGTGCGGGAATACAGGGTTTTCAATGAAAAGTATTGGTATTTGAGGAGATTTCTTACGTATAATGTCATAGAAATTCTTCATTTTCTGCTCTATCTGCTCAATATTTACATTTGGCATAAAGTCGAGAATAATCAAAGAAGCATCGTGTCCTGCGATAATTTCCGCTATTTCATAGTCCAATTGTCCATTACCACTGAAGCCCAGATTAATAAATTCTCTATTAAACCATCGGGATAAAATATTGGTATGCGCCATTCCCGCACGGGAAGCACAGCCACCTTGCAAAATACTGGTACCATAGCAGATAACAGGCTTTTCTGTCTTTGGTAATTGTTTTTGAGGTTGTGAAATCGTAGCCGTAGAATCTATTCCGATCTGAAGATTTTCCACACCATCATATAATGGAAAATACAAGAGAAATTCTTTTGCATCACTGGTCATATTCGAGATAATAGTAGCGCTATTTTTCTTATCATTCGAATTAGGGCGCGCTGAATTGACAAATTCCCATTTATCATTTTGCAGACAATAGAGATCGAAGCCCTTAATTCCTGTCGGGGTCATATGGTTCATACTCCTGTTTTCAGTCAGAGTCCATTTCAAACCTATAGAAGTACTGTTCGATACAAATCTCATGTATAGTCCGGCTGTGTTTTTCCCAAGTTCCCAAACAGGTGGCCTTGTCATCGTTTTAAGAAAAGCCGGTAACCTTTCGTAACGAGTTTCGGTCTGCTCCGATATTTTACCGAATAAGGGAAACAGGCTGCCATCATAATATACTAACTGTGCATTTACAGACAGACACACAACAAACGCACATACCGATAATAGAAATTTATTTTTCATTGCTCTAAGGTATTTAATCATAACAACCTACTAACCATATCAAAGATAGTAATTAGTAAGTTGTTAAAAAAATAATCAACCACCCATTTATTATTTTATCATCCCCCCTTTTCTCATTCCCTGCTCAACTTCCTTCCACAAATCCTTTGTTATGATATGCACGATGTCAAAGAGCATAACTCCATCTGATTTAACCAGATTCATTTCTATCGAACGAGTAAGATCTTCCGGCTTTTTATAAAACTGATCAACAAGAATGCCTCCACTAAACTCTTTTCCTCCCAAAATCGTACGCAAATGATTACAAGATCCTTCTACGCTATACCATTCACCCGATTGAGCCTGACTATCAGTTTCGTTCCATACACTTTTGTTATGCGAACGATAATCGGCCGTCGATATATCCGTATAGTAATTTCCTGTAGTATAGAGGTCTAAAAGCTCCGCATAGCCATATTTCTTATAGCCAGGTGTCGCCCAATCAAAGTATTTATCAGGATTATACGTATTGCTGGCAAAATTAACACCCACCTCGTAATAAGAAGGATACCAAGCCCCGGTATATGTGCCAAAGGAAATATTCGGATTCACTGATTTCACCTCATCTCGTGCCAATTTCATAAAGTCATAAATATTTTTTGTCCGCCATTCTATCCATTTCAAGAAATATTGTCCATTCTCACGGTAGTATTTTCCGTCGTCGCCTTTCTTCCATTTGAATATATCGTCAGGAAAATTCTCAACAGTTTTTCCTATATACTTTTCAAATAAAGATTTTGAAAGAGCAGAAAAATCCGTACTTATCCCGTCATATCTGACTCTGTCGAGTATAAAGCCATCAAGCTTCGGATATTTGGCAGTAACTTCTTTCAATATATTAATAATGTGCTTCCTGAAATCTTCATTCATTGGATTTACCATTGCCGAATACTTATTCTTTTCTTCAGTAATGGGTATAATTCCCTTTTCAGGATGATAAACCATAGAAGCCCATTCGGGATGACCGGAATAGATCAGTCCCCTATCGAAATAATTATGCCCAGCGACAAATACATTAAGAGACGCGTGTACTTCTATTCCCAGAGTATGAGCCTTTTCTATAAAATGGCCCAAATAATCGAATTTACCTCTTTTTGCTCCATGCCACTCTTCCATACGAGGAGCATATTGGCTGTCATAAAGTACCTCGCCTGTTATCGGACGGATATCTACTACGGCATGAGTAAAACCTAATTTGCCTATCTTCTCCAAATAAAAATCAATAGAGTCTTTACTGCTGAATCGTGCAAAATTGGCTTCGGCATCGAACCACATCAAAGCTACTTTTGCAGGTTTTTCTTTTATTTCTACCCTTTTCTTGCAAGCAGCCGGCAAAGTCAATAGTAAGCTTGCGGCAATACAAAATATATACTTTGTCAATCTAAACATAATATCGTTATCTTATTTTACAGTTTTCTTCAATAAATTTCGTATCAATAGACAGTAATTTTTTCTACAAATTCAGTATTCCCTTTCAAAGGGAATACTGGATTTATGATAGGTTTATACAATCAATTATTCTCTATTTCAGAACAACCGCAGAAGTTATAAGCCTTTGCTCACCATCCGATGGCTTAATGGTTTCCTTGCCATTTATCAACATGCAGCTTGAACCTCCACCATCTAAATTGAGTGCTTCTACACAACCCAGATCCCGCAATATTTTGGCTGTTTCCGCCAAAGTAAATCCCGGGGTATTGGCTGTCATGTTGCGACCTTCGCAAACAAACAATATGAGCCTGCCGTCGCCTGTAGAACCGATAGCCGTACGCGGATTATTGATAGTGGCTCCCACATCGGTAGTTTCTTTAAACATCTCGTTCTCGTAAGTATTTACAACCACTCCGTTTTTTATCAATACCGGTCCTGCTCCAATACCTGTCTGTGCCGTATATGTCCGCGCACCGTCTAAAGATGGAAATACTGCCGGTTGAGTCGGTTTTGCTACCGGACTTGAATAAGCATAGGTCGATGTATTGGGTGTAAGAGCCCATTCGGCTTTATATTCATTCCCTTGTATATGACTGAATATGCCACGTGCAGGAAGGTAATAATTCCCATCTCCCGGCCATACATCTTGTTGTGCGCCGATCACAACAGAACCATTGCGACAGACTAAACTCAGGTTATAATATCCACTTTGATATGTGAAATAACCTCCGTTTATAATTACAGGATAATTACCCTCCGCATAAAATTCCGCAGGCGTTTTAGCCCCTGATAGTTTTTTCCCTTCTACGATAGTGCCACTTAAAACAACATCAAATGTCCTGCCGGTGTTTACTTTAGCTACAGCGATGTATGCTACTGCATTTTTCCCTTGCAATTGAGCCGGAGATTTGTAAACGCGGATACCTTTAGGCAAGTCACCAAAGTCGGTAGATTGCGGCCAACCTTTGTATGGGCCAACCGGCTCTTCTATCTCCTTCACTTTTATAGTATAAGAATATTCTTTGCCTCCTACCTTTATCGTGAACTTAGGAGATGCAGTCAGATCGTAAGTAGCCTCTGCGGAAGATGGACTAACCATTGTAACACCATCTTTTAGCTCCAATTTTATTTGTACATCAGATAATACCTGGTCTTCTACCAATTCTACCGAAACCTGATGGATAAAATTATCTATTGTTATATTTCCGGCCACCTTATTAAGAATACTTACCGATTCTATATGGTCAGATAAATCAATCGTTGAATTATTATCCTCACCACATGCACCAGTAAAAATTAAAAGAAGACCTGCTAATAAAAAATTAAAAATCTTTTTCATATGATTATGAATTTAAGTCATTATTTTTTTACCGGTTTTAAATAGTTATCAATACCGGTTTTAACACGTTTCCACTTTTCAGGCATCAGTTTCAAGTGAATCATATCAAACAGGAAATAACCGTCACTTGCGTTTATAGCAGCATCTACCGAGTTTGTAACACCATCGTAGATAACCGCGTCGGAGAAATCTCCTCCACCGCCCCATCCATAGTTACCTACATCGGGGCCTCCGACAACGAGCGATTCTCCTTTTATCAGTTTTTTTGCCCTCGAACAAAAACCCTGCACGGTCCATTCGCTTGTACCATAAATAGAGGTTGGCGCGGCATACGCGCCTATGAGCGTTACATCCATCAAGTCGGCAAAACCATATTTCTGATAGTTACTGCCGGCCCATAGTGAATAATCAGCAGCAGTATTGTAGTTTGGACTAGCCCAGTTTACACCTACACCGTAATAGTCGGAATACCATCCACCAACATATACGCCAAAGGTTATATCAGGATTTTTAGCCTTTACCCGGGTACGTGCTTTTTCCATAAAATCATGAATTACCTTCACCCTGAATTCGAGCCATTGTTTGAAATAAGGAGGCAATGAAGCAGGAAGGCTGGCTGTTTTTATATCCGCACGCATAACATCGTCAGGGAATGAAACACTTTTACCCAGATAGGACTCAAACTGGGTACGGCTTTCATTCGAAAAATCGCTGTCCAATTCATCGAATCGGGCACGATCGAGAATGATACCATCCAGATTCTGATAAGCTGCCAAATCTTCAAGCATTCCCAATAGATAACTCTGTACTTCTACATTCGCCGGATTGAAGAAACGAGCGCCATCTCTCCCTACATCCATTGCATTGCGAATACCCGAAGTCGTAAGCAATTGCGTTGCCCAAGCTTTCTTCGTCGCATCCCGAAACAGCATACCTTCTCCACCCAACGAGGTCTTATTGCCCCCTGCCATAGTATTGAATCCTGCAAACACTTTCAGTTCCAATTCATGCCCTATTTCGATAAATGCATTCAGATAATCCCATGTAGCCGTACGGTTAACCTTACTGTACACTCCGTTTACCCATGCGCCAAGCCACTTCACCTGATCAACTTTAGTCGTAGAGAACAGGACATCGCCCGAAGGCGGACGCACATCTACTATGATATGAGTAAATCCGGCATTCTTGGCCAATGTCAGGTCGCGACGAATATTATCGCGGCTATTGGCAAAATCAGGAAAATTGGCAGAGGCATCAATCCAGATGAAACGTGGTTTAGAGCCATCGCTTGTCCCCGGATCGGGTGTCTCCGGATCCTCCCATTCCCAAGGAGGAACACCACTTTCTTTATCCTTGCATTGTGCCATCAGGAATGGCACAACACAAAGAAAAGAAATAAAAAATATTTTATTCAAACGAAAATTCATATCTGATTTATTTCCTGTTTTACATATCAACGCAGTCGAACTGCACACCTACTATATAACCGTTTGTAAACATGAAGTATACATATAAGAAGAACCCATCAGCCGATTGAACGAATGCTACATCGCCGGTAGAATTGCCATTTGCGACACCGGACCCGTTCAAAGCTCCGTATTTATGCAATTCGCACGCCCATTCAACAGCGCCTCCAGCGCCCCACGGTCCACCCCACGAGTTATATTCGGCTGTAAAGGAATCCACACTGGCAGCATTCACCAGATATATCATATCGGCTTGTCCCCAAGAAAATCCGTTGACATAATTAACCAGCGTATAAGGAATCTTATTGAATACCGTATAAGCCACTGCATTAGAGACGAAGTTACTGTTTACATTCACCAATGACTTCCTCACTGTATTGTTGCTGCCATTTACCCAGTTCAGCATAGGATATATATTTCCGTTTTCACCGGAGATGTGATCAGAATATCTTGCGACAAAGTAGTCGGCATTTACATCTGAAGCCGAAGTGGAAACGACATCGACATTGGTTGTCCATGTCAGACCGCTGACAGTAACAATATCAGGTGTTTGCGACTGCAAAACGCCACCTGTCACTCTCCAACGGGCGAACTGGGCACCTGTACCATTATGTAATGGAGCGGTAATAATCGCATCACCGTCGATATTTCCCTGAACAGAAATCTTACGCCCGACCGCTAATGTTGTGTTTGCCGTCCAGTCTATAAAGAGTTCAGGTGTTCCCAATAAAGAATTTAACTTCCAGACCTTGAACGTTCCTGCATTTTGCGCCAGATTACCAATAAGTATATGGCCCGCGTCATCGGCTGTATTGTACATATCATACAAACCGCCGCCTGTAAACGAAACATCTAACGGGCTTAACAAAGCTCCGGTTTTTGAATCGATTACGATATTCTGATTCGAGCGCGTACTGATCACCACATAATTCCTAGTCGCGGCCAAACCTCCGTGATTATTAGCCGGCGCGCCTAAATCCGCGATCAGCTTTTTCTCAAACAAGATTTTCGCACTACCCGGACGTATTCCGCCCGGTAACTTGGACGGTACGGCTTTCTTCACAGTATAGGTCGCTTTGGTTGTTCCGTCATGCGCTGTAACCGTAAACGTCTGGTCTTCGTTGTAGTTGAGAGCTGTAGTACTTGGATCAGGGCTAATAGTTGCATGAGGCGACAGCCTAAATTCAGCAAGCTGGGATGATAAGTCTTCAGCCGAAACCAACGAGATTGTCTTCGTAGTTTCATTTACTATTCCGGAAATAGAGAATCCCGGCAAATTAAATTCTTCAATCGCACAGGCTTTACTCTTCACTATTTCGCCTCGTATAGTATATTCACGCACCCTTTTCATTTGATCGACAACCGTAAAGGTATGTGATTTACCTGAACTCAGATCCAGATACAACAACGCGGGCGATACATTCACATTATCATCCAGATTAGCGCTGATACGCATTTTGGTTAACATATCCTGTGTCACCTCATTATCACTGTTCGCCGGATAATAATAAGAAACAGGAATAACTATATCAGAATTACCTTCGGTGATAGTTGCGGTAAATTTGCCATTATTTTCGTCAAGAATATTGCCATCGGCATCTGTAAAGAATGCCGAAATACTATTTATGCCGTTATTTGCTGTAGAAGGTACCAGATCATCGGGTGTTTGACATCCGAAAAGAAACAGGATAGCTCCTACAATGAAAATATTGAGTTTATTTTTCATATCCTTTGATTTAAAAGTTTATTTATTTCCATTCATCATATTGCTCAATGGCAGAGTTGTTATTGAGTTCAGTATTAGGAACCGGAAGCACATATGTTTTAGTCAGGAACTTACGGTTTTGTTTATCGCAGTCTACATACTGATATGTATAACTCCCTGCTGTACCCGAAATTTTCATACCATGCACACGATAATTGTTATAGCCTTCCGGATAGTTTTTATCAGCCAGACGCCAGCGGCGCATGTCCCAATATAGATGACCTTCGTAAGATAATTCGATCTTACGTTCCTGTTGTATCGCTTCAAATAAATCATTCCCGGATAGACTTGTAGCTGTAGGAAGGCTCACCCTGTCGCGCACGGCTTTTACATCTTTCAAGGCATCGCTTGGCTTATTCAGACGATAAAGAGCTTCCGCGCGGTTCAAATAAACTTCAGCTAAACGAATTTCGACTAATGTTTGCGAACTTAAATAAGTAGTTATATCGGTCAATTTTTCGTCTCTCAGTTTACGCAGGTAATATCCTGTTGTAGTCTTGCCTTTTGGATAGGTTTCTGTCCCATATTCCAAGTAGGCGCCATTTGTACCATTTACAGAATTTTCCATTGTTTTGCCTTGCCATTTACAACCATTGTATATAATAGTCGCCTGAAAACGCGGCTCAAGATTCTCGTAAGGAGGACGAAGGCTTGTACCTGTTTCGGTATGCCATGTAGTCCAGTCTACTTTTGTACCATCGCTTTTTTCGTAAGCTTCTACCATTTCTTGAGTAGGAGCTCCGGCTCCACCTACATCGACAGCTTCGCCGTATGTAGCATAAGCAGCGTCGAAATTATGATTCGGCCCTGTAACCAGATAGTTATATTCGAGTATCGATTCTGAATTATTCCCATTCCAAGAATCTTCATATTTAGCAGTCAACGAATATTTATTTAAACTAAACACCGCATCGGCAGCATCTTTAGCGGATTGCCAACGTTCGGCATACAACATAGCTCTTGATTTGAATGCATAAACCGCACCTTTGGTTACTCTTCCTTTATTAGCGGCATCCCATTCTATCGGTAAAACTGTCGCGGCAAAATCAAGGTCTGCTTCTATCAGATCCCAAGTTTCTGTAGCTGACGAGCGATTTTTATCTTTCACGAGGTTCATATCAGTATATAGAATCACCCCTCCGTGGCGTTTAGCCAGTTGGAAATACAAATAAGCCCGCATGAAACGCGCTTGCCCTTCGAAGAGAGTATTGGTATTTTCATCGAAAGTAGAAAGATTGTATAATCCTACCAAGAATTCGTTTATTCTGCGGATGCGTTCATAGGTTACACCCCACACATTTAACAGGTTCTGATCAGGTCCGATCCTTTCGGGATTGAATACAACCATATTCGCGTCACCTGCCCGGCTTCCTGACACTGTCGAACCGTATTTAAAGGTTTCGGTCAAGCCCTCGGTCAAGTTCCCATTGAATTGAGACGGACTTGCAAACATCCCATAGCGGTCGATATACGCCAAAAAAGTATTGCAGTACAATGTTGCCGTATTCACATCTTGCCATACCAATTTGTCAGAAATCCGATCGGTAGGTGTCACATCGATAAAATCGTCACATCCGGAGGTAAAAATCATCAAGAAAGCGATTATCGGATATATTATTTTTTTCATAATTTCAGTCATTTAAAAGGTTAATTTAATCCCCCCTGCGAATACCCTCTGTTGAGGATAATATCCGTTGGATACTCCCGGTTGTTCAGGGTCGATATTGTATTTCGTCAAGTCAGAAAACGTAAGAAGATTTTGTCCTTCCACATAAACTCGTAGCTGACCGATACCTACAGGCCGTAATACTTTCGCGGGAATATTATAACCTATCTGCAAACTTTTCAGACGGAGGTAATCTCCGCTCCTGTACCAGAGATCGGAAGAATAAGCATTGTTATTTCCCGGAAGGTCGATACTCAAACGCGGAAATATAGCATTGGGATTGTCAGGCGTCCATGAGTTTTCTACCAGATAAAGAGGTGTATTGGATGAATGATAGAACGTTTTTGTAAATAAACTGTTATCCATACCTACTCCCGGGTAAACACCTGTCAAGGCTACATCGCGGCCTAAAGCGCCTTGCCATAAGAACGAAATATCTAAACCTCTCCATTCGCCATAAAACTTTATACCGCCTGTAAAATCGGGATATGCCGATTTGCCTACATATCCGCGGTCTTGTTCGTATGTAATCTGCCCATCACCGTTTCTATCGAGATATTTGATGTCGCCCGGACGTGGCCTGCCACTTGGTAATACAGCCGAATTGATAATCTCTTCTTTACTTTGGTATAAACCTAAAGCGACAAAACCCTCTAATGCTCCTACCTCTTTTCCTGTTAGTTTTAAATAATCCGGTGTATTAACCGCATCAGGAAAACTTAGCCAACGGCGCTTGGTATAAGTCCCGGTCAGTTCTACTTTATAAGAAAAATCTTTGATCTTGTTTGTGTGGCTCAACAAAAGTTCAAACCCTTTATGATCTTGTTTACCTACATTAGCCATACCAAAATAATACCCGCCAAATGAATCGGGATAAGAAGCCCCTACTCGTAGAGGCATATCGTAAAGATATTTGTAGAAGACATCAAATTCCATACCGAATAATCCATTCCACATATTAAGGTCAAAACCGGCATTGTATTGTAACGCCTTACCCCATGTCAGGTTGATATTTGCCAGCTGAGACGTGTTTAATCCGTTGATTACAGTCCCATTACCGAGTACAGCAACATTTTTTACAGAAGAAAGAGTATTTAAAAAGAAATAGTCACGTAATCCGTCGGACAAAGCTGTTTCGCCGACTCCCATACGTAATTTGAGATTATCCACAGGCAACGAAAGATTTTTAAACCAACTTTCTTCCGACATACGCCATCCTAAAGAAGTAGCAGGAGTCAATATCCATCGTTTACCAGCAATATTTTTACCTCCAAACCAATGTGAGCCATCGTAACGGGCAGTTAATTCCAATAAATATTTACTATTGAAATCATAATTTATGCGTCCTAAATAACCAGCTAAACGAGCCTGACTACTTGAACCACCAATTACTCTTCTATCTGCTTTGGTGTTTTCGCTTAATTCATCCATCGACAAGATATCGAACCCAAAACCTGTCGCGCTAAAACCATTTCCATCGGTCTTAATAGTCTCGATCAACGCTAAAGCCGAAATATTGTGCAAACCAAATTTATTTTCGTACCTAAGGCTGGTATTGGTTGTAATTGTGGTACTCCTTGTAGCGCCTTCCGTCAGCCCGGCGTCTCCCGTACTCGGAAACTGTGTTTTTGTATATGAAATATCTCCATCAGGAGAACCCGGAAAATTAGCTTTGTTTACATAATAAGGAATCGTAAATTGTTTAGCCATAGCATCCTCATAATCGTATGATACCATGAAACGAGCGGCAAGGCCTTTCAGAAAAGGGAAATTATAGTTTAATGAAATACTGGTTTGTATGATATTAGACTTATCCCTTCTATATCCGGCGTCTAAAGAAGAACTGGCCAATGGACTGACAATAGAACTGGCCGTAGGCGTAGCCACCGGTAAACCGTTCCATTCGGTAGGTGTGAACGGCATAGCCCGAACAGCCTGTTGAGCGACATTACCTCCCACTGTAGGATCGGTGCTCCAGGTTGATCGCAAGCGGTTTTCGATACGTCCGCTAAGATCAAAGCTTAAAGTGAGGTTTTTCGCTATAGTGGCATCTATATTAGACCGGAGATTAATACGGTCGTAATCAAAGTTCTTCACATTTCCTTTTTGATCGAAATACCCCAGAGATACAAAATATTTGATACTTTCCGTACCACCGGAAGCATTTACATTATAGTTTGCATTTGTTCCTGTTCCAAAGGTTTCTTCATACCAGTTGGTATTTCCCCAACCGCCTTCGCCTGCCAACATCTTGCGCACATGTTCCTGAGAAAAAACAGGAGTGTTGCCATCCATTTCGCGGGCTTTGTTATACCAGTATGCAAATTGAGGCCCATCTAACAATTTCAGCATTTCGGTATTGGTACTGATACCATAGGACGCAGTGAAATTAATTTTGGAAGTAGCTGTAGTTCCACGCTTAGTCGTAATAATAATTACCGAACTTGCATCCAATCCATATACAGCCGCCGCGGAAGCATCTTTCAGCACAGATACAGTCGCAACATCATTCGGATCTATTTCTGAGAAATTACGGGCAATTCCATCCACTACATATTTAGTGCTTCCTCCACGAATCAGAAGACTGGCCGCATCCGATCCGGGTTGTCCCGATTGTTGTAAAGAAATAACTCCGGGAACTCTACCGGCCAACAAATTAGATATACTTGCAGTAGGCGCTTTTAGCAATTCATCTCCCCTGATCTGCGACACAGCGCCGGTAACACTTACCTTTTTCTGTGTACCATAACCAACTACAACGACCTCATCGAGTGATGATGAACTTTCCTGTAAGGTTACATTTATAAGCTTTCTTCCATCTACTTTAATTTCCTGAGTAACCATTCCGAGATAGGAAAAAACGAGTATATCCTTATCTCCTGTCTGTATGGAGTATTCTCCATCCACATTTGTCATGGTACCAAGCTTACTTTGTTTAACAACGACTGACACTCCGGGAAGAGTCTCACCCTTGCTATCAATAACTACCCCTTTTACAGTATTCTGCCCATAAGAATGGGAGCTTAGAAGAATGAATAATGAAAATAGAAACATTTTCATTATCAGGGGAAGCAACATCTTCCTGCTAATAACTTTTCGGTTTTCCATTTATAAAAATTTTAAGTCAACATTAGTTAATTATTTCTTTATTTGAAAATGCTCACAATAAATTCGATATAGGTTCTCTGCTTGAGTATAAGCAGAATTAGGGCTCATAAAATGAGAAAATTCAAATGTAAGAGCTTTCGACATCCGCGCTTCCTGCGAATGGATAAGCTTTTTAATCAGCTTGTCCCAACGGATGGGCAAAAACCGAATCGGCATGTCACGATCGAATGATTCCACATTTGTCCAACAATCCATTCCATATTTTCCGGCTAATTCTCTATTGACTACCAGATAGTCTTTCAGTTCGTGATAATCGACCTGTCCATCCTGAAAAGCCAGAATATCAACAGAGCCTTTAATCCCGGATAAAATTTCAGTCCAATCTTTAATATGTTGTTCGATAGTAGTCACTGCATCTCCCGACATCACCTGGTCTGTCTTCAATCCATGTATATAAGGAGATATCAGGCATGGCTTATCACCTGAAATATTTTTCGCATGCCGCCCTATTTCGGCAAACGATTCTACTATTCCTCCTGTACGGCGACTCACTTCCTGCGACAAATACCATCCGTAGAATGATTTATGATGCCCGTATTTTTCCTGTATTTCATCCAGAAAAAGCTTATTGATCTCAACCTCTTTTTTGAAATCTCCTGTCAACCAATACCTTCCGGTATCGAATATGCCGCAATAGAATTTCATTCCGTATTTGTCGGCCAAATCGAGGAACATACCCATAAGATCAAATGCCGGCTCATACATATACTTTCCTTCATATTTCATCAGCATTTCGGAACGGAAAGTCATATATCGGCCAAATGCTCCACGAATGAGAACAACGGTATCGATGCCCATCTTTTTCATTGCGGCAAAGTCTTTGTTCCATTTGTCATAACCCCAGTTCTGGGATGGAATATCCCAGGTAATCTCATCCAGAAAAGTCCCGGTAATAGGCAAGCCCGCGCCTTTAGGAATCAGCCTGTATTTATCGTCCGACCCCGGAAGACTTTCTTTTCCATTTACATAGTTATTCGAAGAATAAGAATTCAAAACGCCAGCTACAGATAAGCTCCCGGTCGTTATTGCCATCTTCTTCAAGAAATCTCTACGTTCATTCTGCTCTTTCATCCGGATTTGTTTAATTTTTAGTATATATCATTTTCTCCTTATCCAATCCTACATCTTTTCCACTATTTATTTCCTTTAATATCTTCCAGCACTGGTATAATCCGCGCGGAACATGGAAACACCCTTTCCACTTACCACCCTTTAAGGTCAATAATACTTCACCTCGTCGATTTAGATAACCGTACCATTCAGGGTATTCCTGATCTTTGAAATGCGTCCATGTATAATCATGTATCTTCTCGAACCATTTCAAACATTCTTTTGAACCTGTAAGGTTATATCCTTTCAGCAACGAAATCAGCGTTTCGATATGTACCCACCACAGTTTCTGATCCCATTCCAGTTGTTGCGGCGGACGCCCCAAACGATCCATGTAATAGAAAATACCGCCGTATTCTTTATCCCAACCATACTCAACCATTTTCAATGTAGTCTCTACCGCCTTATTTATTAATTCGGGTCTCTTAAGACGTTTCCCCAAGTCCATTATAAACCACATGGCTTCTATGGCATGTCCGGGATTCATCAAACGACCATCGAAAGTGTCAGACAACTGACCATCGGTAGTAACATTTTCAACGATAATACCGCCAAGTTCGGGACGGCAAAAGACATCCATAACTTCGTGAATACAGTTTTCCATTAATTCCAACAAAAAATCTTCCGACAACAAATGCTCTATTTCGAGAGCCAGATTACAGAGGATCATCGGCAGTGCAAAATTTTTCAGATTGCGCGTACCCGGATAAGCCTTATTCCATTTGCCTTTCGGATTATTTACTTTCGAAAGAATTATATCAAAAGTCTTCCGTGCTATTTCTGCGTATTCCTCATTACTCGTAGCCTTATTCAACTGTCCGAAAGCCATTGTAGCAAATGTGTACGAAAAGATATTGTAAGGCTCTACCAAGGGATTACCTTTGCGATCGAGAGAAAAATACCAGTTATAGTCGCCGTCATGGCCGTACTTCTTCAGGAATTCTCCTCCCTGAATAGCACAGTCCAACCAGTCCCGGCGTTTTTCCACATTGTTGTACATAGTGGAAAACATCCACACCTCGCGCCCCTGTAGCCAGATAAACTTGTCGGTATCGAATACCGAACCGTCCCTGTCGAGGCATGAAAAATATCCACCATACTCTTTATCCTGAGAGTTTTTGAGCCAAAAAGGCAAGACATTGTCCAGAAGCTCTACTTTGTACAGCTCCTCTAATTTTTTTAAATCCATAAGATTATTCCTTTATAATGTATTTTTCAAGATTTATGTTTCCCAGTATTTTTCTATTTCTTCTAATGATTTCCCTGTTGTTTCGGGAACTAATTTCCACACAATAATCATGTATGGTACACACATGACAGCAAAGAGAATAAAGGTTCCTTCAGGCTTCAGATTTTCTAATAACCAAGGGGTCAACTGACCTATGAGATATGTTCCTACCCAAAGGGAAAATCCGGCTATCGACATGGCCAATCCACGAACTTTGATAGGATACATTTCTGATAACAGTACCCAAATGACGGCACAGATAGATACAGCACAGAAGAAAATGTAAGCCAAAAAGAATACTAACAATATTACATTAGAGATGCCCAAATCGGCACCTTTTACAAAATAAAATGCAATAAGAAGGAGTGAAACTATCATACCCGAAACACCGTAGTATACCAGTTTTTTACGCCCAATCTTATCAATGATGAAGATTGCCAGAACAGTAGTCAACATATTTACCAGACCAACAATTACCTGATAGAAAAGTGAATCTCCGCCGGACAAACCACTGCTCTCGAAAATGGAAGGACCGTAATAAAGCACGGCGTTGACCCCCATAAATTGGCCTAATATAGCAATCGCCACTCCTATAATGACAGCCTTTGTAATACCCGGTTTTAGCAGAAGCCGCCAGTTTGATTTAGTCTCGGAGCCAATAACCCTTTTCGTTTCATTCATTTCATAAATAGCAGATTCTGTAGATCCATAAATATGGTTCAATATCGATTTTGCCTTCACATCGTGTTTCTTCAATATCAACCATCTGGGACTTTCCGGTATAAAAAATATTACAATGAAGAATAATACAGCCGGTATTACGGCCATACCGAGCATACTTCGCCAAACTTCGCTATGGAAGATATGATATAAAGTAGGGTTAGACAGGTGTTCTGCACCACCTGCCGAGTAATTCAATAAAGCGAAATTAACCAGATACGCTCCTAAAAAACCTACGGTAACAGCCAACTGATAGAGAGAAACCAAACGACCCCGATATTCAGCCACCGATATTTCCGATATATAGAGCGGAGAAACAATGGACACAACTCCTATACCTATTCCGCCGAGAACGCGGGCAATAACCAGATGATTGAAATCGGACGATACAGCACAGCCAACAGCAGAAACCGAAAACAATATGGCTGCTACCATGAGTGTTTTCTTGCGTCCGAAATTATCGCTGAGTATGCCGGCGCATAATACGCCGAAGATGGAACCGGCAAGGGCACAGCCCACATACCAGCCCTGCGATAAGGCATCGAGAGAAAATTGAGCCGACACCTGAGCGATGGTTCCTGAAATTACCGCAGTATCATATCCGAAAAGGAATCCGCCCAAAGCAGCAACGACAGATAAAAAACTTATGTAACCTATATTTACACTTGAATTCATATATTGAGGTATTATTTTATTTCGAAATATTCTTTGTATCTATCATATAAATATCCGGCCTGTAGATAAGCAGATTGAGGACTCATAAAGTGCGAAAACTCAAATGTTATGGCTTTATCATAGCCGGCACGTTTAGCGGCTTCAAGTTTCATGCGCAGTTTATCGAATTTGATAGGGAGAAATCGGATCGGCATGTCACGGTCAAATGTTTCAGCATTTGTCCAGCATTGCAATCCGTACTTATCAGCCAGTTTTTTATTTACCTCGAAAAAGGCGTCCAGTTCATCATAATCGATATGTCCATCCTGAAAAGCACAAGCATCCACAGCTCCTTTTATCCCATCGAATATTTCACCCCACTCTTTCTCATGTTCCTGTACCGAAACCGAATCGGCTTTCGATAACTGTTCTCCGGCAGCCATTACCGCTTTTTTGCCGTCTATCCACGGAGAAATAAAAGTAGGCAGCCCGTTGGAAACATCTTTACACTGTTTTCCCATCGAATAGAAAGCATTTATAGCTCCTTTGGTCTTGCGGCTGATCTCTCCGCTTATATACCAGCCTGCAAAGCTTTTATATTTCTCACCGTACTTCTTCCAGACTTCATCTATCACATATTTATTATGCTCTATTTCGTAAGACAAATCACCTGTATCCCAATATTTTCCGGAATCGTAAAGCCCAAAATAGAATTTCATATCGTATTTGGCCGCTAATCTGAGGTACATATCCACCAAATCGACAGAAGGCATATAGCACCCTTTCTTCAACAGGTATTCCGATGGATATGTGATAAATTTCCGGTATCCCGAACGAATCATAATAACGGTGTCTATGCCGATACTTTTCATGTAGCGAAAATCCAAGTCCCATTCTTTTTCGCCCCAGTTTTGATGAGGTATATCATGGGATATTTCATCCAAGAAAGTACCTGAAATCTGAAGTCCGGCTTTTTTAGGCACAATCAAAGTACTTGCTATAGATTCATCAGTCTTTAGAAGATGCTTATTTCCCCCACTTTGTGTGCCGTTTGCACAAGCCGCAACCACGGGCATTGCCGCAACCGACGCTCCGGCTATGGCCGCTTTCTTAAGGAAATCCCTACGATCGTTTGTTTCCATATAGTATTTTATTTAAAATTTCCGTATATATCTACTTCCTTTTTAAAAGGATTTAAAAACTCATCTACCAATACAGCAAAAGCTCCTCTTTTGATTGGCGCATTTATGTTGAAATTACCCATGCCATATTTTGCATACAGTTTTCCCGCCTCTTTATATATATCCTCGTTAAACTTAATATTCTCTTGCCGGACTATATTTCCTATCAGATCAATAGCATATTCCAGAGTCAGCGAATCGCCTTCGAAGTTTTCAATTTTACTTGCAGGATAAATATCTCCTAAACCATCCAGTTCTGAAAATATTAAAGGCTCATCAACTCTTAGCCATGTCTGATTCGACCATCCTACATTTTTACCTGTTCCTTTCAGGATACCCGTAGCTCCTATTCGTTGGTATACAGGGAAGAGGATATTCTCTTTCGGCACATCCAAGTATGGCATCAAATAACCACCCGAAGCCAATATTTCTTGTTGAACAGCTCTTACCGATACATCTTGTATATCACATTTACCTCTGATAGCCAGAGCCGCCAAAACTCCTGCTGCTTGCCCGATTTGAAGGACAACGGGCTGTAAACGAGTAGTACCGTTTACCAGATTTGAAACAGATATAGATTTTTCGGCAACAATCAGTCCTTTTACACCCTTCGGAATAAGCGTACCTAACGGAAGTCCGTATGAAGGTACAGGATAGAAATAAAGATCAGGAAGTTGTTCATACCCATGATAACGTGCATGATGATGGTCTACAGGATAGTCTCCTACCGCAACGTTAGTACGATATAAGTTATATTCTTGTTTGTAAGGTTCTGTTATATAATTCAATGTAAAGCGAACTTCTCCGTGTATCCGCCTCGATTCCCGATGATATGGTATAAAAGGAAGTTTATCTTCTGTCGGATATTCGTCATCGGCTAAACCGAAAGTATTAAAGCCCAATTCTTTTTGCAGGAAGTAGAGAAAGCACATTGTAAAGTTCTTCGCTTTTTTCAAAGCTTCTACCCTTTCCAGTGGATTCATTTCAATGAGATTGAGATAATAATCATTTCCTTCGATAGGCCAATTGATCATGTACTTATTATTCGGCAATTTACCGTAAGTAATCATTTCATTCTTACCCCACAACCGTTCAGGCTCTTTAGGCGACAGGCACAAAATATTTTTACAGGCGCAGGCGAATAATGTAGAATCATAACCTTCGGGGCGGGGAATGGAAACGTCTTTTTTATAGTCCTTCAGTATAGCAACGCAGGTCAGATCCTGTATTATATTATTCGCTTCGAGTGGAGCGACAGATTCGCCTGTTATCTGACGGCTTTCCATCCCAATATCGTAAGAAACCCCGCATAGTTTGGCAACATCTCCCAATTCCGTGGCATCAATAAGGACAGAAGCCTTAATCTTTCTTATCTTTCCATTTACGTTCAGTTCGGCGATCCAGTTTCCATTTTTTCTTTCAACGGAAATCAATTTGGTGTCATACCAAATAAAAAGTTTTTTTTCTTTCGAGCAGATTTGCTGAAATATTTTATTTCCAACCGAAGGTTCAAATAAGACATTACTAACCCACCCCGTTTTTAAGGAGTCCAAGTATACATAATGACTTACTAATGAATCTCTAAACTCACCCCAGATACCTGCCGGCAGATTATAATTACCATCAATAGCGCTAACTCCAGCGGAGGTTAACATTCCACCAAGCCAACCGGTTTCTTCGACAATTAGTGTTCTTACTCCCATCCTGGATGCCTGAATACCTGATGCCGTTCCACTTGCACTTCCACCAACAATCAGAACGTCTGTTTCATCCGGTACGGAAGCGCAACTAAAAGACTGAAAAGCAACAAACAAGAATATAGTTAACAAATATCTATTCATGAGCGCTTATTAATAAGGGAACAAAAGGGATTTTTATATAATTAAAATATTATCATATAAAATCCATACAAATATAATATATTTTTTATAAAACAAAACTAAAGAATATTATTTTAATTTAAATTACAAGTAAATCGCAATAAATTAATTTAAAATATAAGTTGGAAGAGATTATTAATTTAAAAAGAAAGATATGCTGTTTTTAAATTATTATTGACAAGAAGAATGCAAACAAAAAATAAATATTAGATATTATATAGAATAAAGATTTATGGATTTCATAAACAATAAATTAACCACAGAGTTGCACGGAGTTATGGTTCACGGTGTAACTCCGTGATATTTAACTCGGTGCAACTCTGTGGTTAAAAAATCAACTATGTATAAACATCTGTAAATAAATAGAATAATCTCTTATTAAATATAAACTCTATTAAATACATTTTAAGATAGAATTATTCTGTATATGAAAGAGGGTGCTAAAGATATGGGGTATTTATACAAGTGTTGTCAAATGTTTCAGAAATAACTCTTCGCCACGATTTACCCATTCACAAAATTTTTTATTATTTTCCCCTTTATATGATTCTATATATTGAATAAGCCTGCTTATGTTGAAGCTTGCTCCGGTTATGCCACATCCCGCCGATTCGGCATCAGCGGCATTCACTTCCTGTTCTACATGGACAGGTATCATCATCACCGGTTTGTTCAGATACATTGCTTCACATATCGACTCAAAGCCTGCTGTAGTAATGTATCCTTTGCAATTAGCCATATATTGAAGAAATTTTTTATCGTCCAATCGATGCATTGTCAAGCCTTTTCTCAAGACTGTCTCGGGTTCAACATCTTTCTTGTCCCAAAAGAAGTTCAATTCAGTTTCGGAATTATCCCGATGCCACTCTCTGACTTCGTTTTCGTAACCCTGATTTAACATATACCCTAAAATATAATCACCATTGCCAGGTGTAAGTTCAAGCACTTCTTTTCGCAACAAAGGAGGGACGACTGCTATTCTGTGAGGTATATTATCTTTCAACGGATAAAACGACAATGCCAATGTTTTGGTTGCGCCAATACCGCAGAGAAGAGTATGCAGGCGAAAAAGCATCATACCCTGCCCGTCTCCCTTAGCATGTATATAGTCGGGATGCTTAATTAAGAACTGATGCCCGATATTGATAAAGGGCACTTCTATGCTAAATCTCAAATGTGATAGTCCCGCAAGTATTTCATAAAAATTGACCACCACATCAGGAGATGTTTTCTTAATACGGCGATTAATCAGCTCAATACTTTTCTTATACCTTCTTAACCTTTTAGGATTAATGTTGTATATCAATGTTTTAAGAGGATGAATATGTTTCTGATTCTTTTTGAATATAAAAGACGGCGTATCATATAGTCTGCATTTTGCTCCGATCCGTCTATAAAAAAATTCAGGTATTTCTCTGGTTTTGCTCTTTCCAATAAGTACTTCTACAACTTCGTGCTTATTACGACGGAGCATTTCAGATAATGCGATAGCCTGAGTCATGTGTCCTCTTCCATCACCTTGTACTATAAAGAGATACTTCATATGGCTTGTGGTATAAGTTGTGTATTTATATCAGGAGTTAGTCTGTCTTCTATCGTTTCCTGTTGCTGGTAATAAACCAGGTTCCAATTTCCTTCATGATCTTCGGTAAGCGCCGACAACGATTCTACCCAGTCTCCGGAATTAAGATATAATATATCGTCATAATAGCGCATTTCAGGATGATGGATATGCCCGCAGATGACCCCGTCACATTTCTTTTTACGAGCTATTTCTACAATATGGTGTTCGTAATCGCTGATATATGAGACAGATGCCTTAACCTTATTTTTTATTTCTTTAGACAGAGAATAATACGGCAGGCCTTTCTTTACCCGGCGATTATTGTATAGTTTGTTTATCCATAACAGAAGAGAATATCCAACATCACCTATTTTCGATAACCAACTAAAACGACTTGTCACTGTATCAAATACATCTCCGTGAAGAATGTAAAAGCGTTTATCACCGCTCTCATAAATACAATCTTTGGCTATTTTTATATTCTGGAAAGTCATAGGTAATACCGCATCCAGAAAATCATCATGATTGCCCCGCAAATATGTAATTTTAGTCTTATGTTGAATATCCAGCAGAAGCTTTATGAATTTAGTATGCCTTCTTTTCCATTTATTCTTTTTGCCCCGCATCAGGTTCCAGCCATCTATAATATCTCCGCAGAGAATAAGGTTGTCACATGTATTTTCTTTCATGAACCGTGTAACTTCTTTCGCTTTCGACCATTTAGACCCCAGATGAATATCTGAGAGTACGATGGTCCTGTGATGTTTCATTTTTGTCATTTTCATATCATTTTTGTATATTCAAAACAACAACTATATTATGACGAAGCCGTGTCTTTCCGATGAAGAATAGATTAAGCCTGAGATATTCTATTTTTTGTATTTGAAGCTTCAACTTTACGCAGATACAGGTCTTTAATTATTCCGTCCGACACCCCTATTATTGGTGTTTCTACAGTAAGTGCCCGGGCCATTTTCATTATTTTAAGATAGATACTTATAGCCGGAAGGATAACATTTGCCCGATTGGTATTCATATTGTATTTAATGACACGCTCTTCGATAGTCATTCCTTTGAGAGTCCGGGCAAAAGATACCAGCTCTTCTCTCCTTATACGTCCACACCTGCGAAGCAAGGAATCTATCTTATTAATATTACCGCCCGATCCGATAAGAGATATTTTAGTAAATTCGCGGCAATACTGATAAATCCAATTTTTCATTCTCAGCCATTCGCCTTGCTCTTTTCCATCACTCACATCCGATAAACGCAATGTTCCAACGCGAAAAGATTCTATTGCAATTTCCTTTTTCCGATAAAACAAGATTAAGTCTGTGGAACCACCGCCTACATCGGTAAAAAGATAAGCACGGTCATCGTCCATATTCTGCTCAACGCTATTGATTATTATAAACCGGGCTTCTTCTACTGTATTTATGACATCTATTTCGATTCCTGTTTTAGAAAAAACCGAATCTACAACTTCCTCTACATTACTCGCCTCCCTAATCGCCGATGTTGCACATACCCGCCAATCATCCACATCGTTAATGCTAATGATGCCTTTAAATGAATGCAGAAGAGTAGCCAGTTTATCCAATTTCACTTCTCCAACACATCCGTTTGTAAATGTATCTTCACCCAACTTTAACGGAATACGTATGAAAATATCTTTCTTAAAGAAGGGGCTACCCTTATAATCAATCACATCTGTAATGAGCAAACGCACTGAATTGGAACCAATATCAATTGCTGCTAACCGTTTATTATTCATATAAATCTTCTATTATTTTATAATTGCTCAAATTTCAATGATTTATATTTCTATATGATTAAGCTACTGTTACATTAAGATGAATTAATAGTTAAAGATGTAAGGTTTGTTAAATAAAAAAACAGGCAAGTGATCACACCTGCCCGTTCAATTTAGATCATATCGATTAATAACGATTTCTGTTATATCCTCCGTTTCCGCCACGATTGCCGTAACCTCCCCCACTGCTTCTTTCAGTTTTAGGGCGAGCGACATTTACATTGATTGCCTTACCTTCAAAATCGGTACCATTCAGTTCGTCAATAGCTTTTTGGCCTTCCGAGTCGTTAGGCATTTCTACGAAACCAAAACCACGGGATCTTCCGGTTTCTCTGTCCTTGATAATGTTAGCAGAACTTACTTCACCGTATCCTGCAAATAATTCTTGTAAACTCTCGCTTGATGTGCTAAAGTTCAGATTTGAAACATAAATGTTCATTCGTTTTCTTTATTAATTATTGTTGATTATTGGGCATCCTTATTGGCTAGTGTGATCCTTACGGCATTCATGCCTTTTTGACCCCGTTCCAATTCAAATGTTACCATATTTCCTTCTGTAATAGAGGATGGAGCATTGCTGACATGGAAAAAATATTTATCCATACTGCCTGTATGTTTAATAAATCCATAACCTTTTTCCGGATTAAAATATTCCACGCGACCCTTCAATACAGGATCTTCTATTTCTTCTTTCTTAGGAGTAGAGATAACAATATCCTCTATCTCAACCTTTTCTTTGTTTCCCAAATCAGGAGGAGTACTGGTGATAACGCCATTCTCGTCTACATAAGCAATCATGTCATCGAACGAATCTGTCGGGTTATTTTTACGTTCCTCTCTTTTTTGTTGTTTTTCCTTTCTCTTCTGTTGCTTATTTTTTTCTATTTCTCTTTTGTTAAATGAGTTTGATTTAGCCATATTTATTTGTCAAATATATTTGTTTTAAATTAATAAATCACGTTTTAATTCCTTTAAAATATAAGAGCGGCAAATTTTAGAGTTTATAAAATGCCGGAAACTTATCAGACGGCAGTAGATACAACAAGATTTTTCCCTGTCAATTTTTGAATATCCCGAAGCATAGTATTCTCTTCTTTCGAACAGAATGTCAGAGCTGTCCCGCTATTACCCGCTCGTCCGGTACGACCGATGCGGTGTACGTATGTTTCGGGTACGTCGGGCAGGTCATAGTTGATAACTAACTCCAGCTGATCGACATCTATCCCTCTGGCTGCTATATCAGTAGCAATAAGTACCCGTGTTTTATGCGATTTAAAATTGCTTAACGCACGCTGGCGTGCATTTTGCGATTTATTTCCATGTATTGCTTCACTGCCGATACCTGCTTTGCTCAAAATACGTGCAATCTTGTCTGCCCCATGTTTAGTGCGGGAGAATACCAAGACCGATTGTTTTTTATCTTTCTTCAGTACATTGATCAACAAATCCTTCTTCTCCTGTTTCTCTACAAAATAGATATATTGTTCTATTGTATCTATTACAGAAGAAGTCGGTGTCACTTCCACCTTAAGAGGATTTCGTAAAATGGAACGGGATAATGAAGCTATAGCCGATGGCATAGTGGCCGAAAAGAATAGTGTTTGCTTTTCTTTAGGCAACTTCGGTAGCAAGCGTTTTATATCATGGATGAATCCCATGTCCAGCATCCGGTCGGCTTCGTCTAACACAAAATGACGGACAGCATTCAAACTGACATATCCTTGGTTCATCAAGTCCAGTAATCGTCCCGGAGTAGCAACCAATATATCTATTCCTGCCTTAAGTTCATTTACCTGGGCAGCTTGTTTTACTCCTCCATAAATCACACAATGGCGGATTCCTGTATACCGGGTATATTCGTTCAGGCACTCGTTTATCTGAATAGCCAGCTCACGTGTTGGCGTCAATATCAAAGCTCTTATTTCTCTTTTCTTTCCATTAATTTTATTCAAATAAAGTTGTTGAATAATGGGCAATGAAAATGCGGCTGTCTTACCTGTGCCGGTTTGTGCCAATCCTAATATATCGCGATTGTCCAGTGCAGGCAGAATGGCTTGCTGCTGTATTGGTGTCGGGATTGTATATCCCTTTTCGTCCAGAGCCCTCTGTATAGGCTCGATAATATTTAATTCTTTAAATGTCATATTTTAATAATTAAACTGTTACAAAATTCAGTAACAGCGTTTTTCTATTTAGCTATCAATTGATAGCCTGAATTACAGCCTGTTCTGTTTTTTCAAAGATTTCAGAAAAAGGCATGCTGTTTACGGGAATAGGATCATGAATTATAAATTCGAGCTTGTTACCTATACCCAAAGGAAAAGAACCCCATTTTGTCATTTTCCATGAATTGTTGATCGACACAGGAACCATATAAGCTGATGGGGCATACTTGCAAAGTATCTTCAGTCCATTTTCGGCAAATGGCTTTGGCTTTCCGGTTTTACTCCTTGTACCTTCGGGAAATATTACTACCGAGCGTTTGTGAGTCTCAACATATTGAGCTATTTCCTTTATGGCCGATAAAGATTGTTTCGGGTCTTTTCGGTCGATAAGTACCGAACCTCCGTGATTCAGGTTGTATGAAATACTGGGAATCCCTTTACCCAGCTCAACTTTACTGATAAATTTAGGATGTACCTTCCGCATAAACCAGCCAATAGTTGTAATATCATACAAGCTTTGGTGATTCGCCGCAATAATCAAGGGAACCCCTACCGGAAGCTTATTTAAATTCCTTATTTTATATCTCGTGCCTAAAACATAAGTATTTAGCACCAAAAAGAAGCATAAGACATCTACGCTTATTTTATGAGCCTTATAGCCAAATAGATTAAAGCATAGCCACTGAATTACATGAAAGACAACCAAGGTGCTTCCAAATAACAGATAATATATAATGGAAAGAGGATATGCTACCAATTTTTGCATTTACAGCCCTCCTCCGAGTTTAGCATTCAAAAATTCAGCTTTCAGATTAGAGATCACTTCTTTTACGCTCGATATCTTCTGAGACAAATGGACATTGATTCCCGTGAAAGCGTAACCTTTCTTCATATTACCTCTGGCAGCCTGATAAAGCGCCTGAACTATGCAATAAGGGCTTTTTGTATAGTCACAGGTCTTTATGCAATGAAAAGGACAAGCTTTAGGTCTTTCCAAACCTTTTTCCACACTCTGAATAAATTCACCGTCGATAGCTCTTCCCGGCATTCCGACAGGGCTCTGTATAATCCTCACGTCTTCTTGCTTTGCATTAATAAAAACATTTTTAAATCGATCGGAAGCATCACATTCGGTAGTAGTAACAAACATGGTACCCATTTGTACACCGGAAGCTCCCATCTCGATAAAACGGAGCATATCCTTTCCCGACGAAATTCCTCCGGCCGCAATTACCGGTATACTCTTTTCGTCTCTGTATAAATCAGCTATACTTACAACTTCGGGGATAAGTTGTTCGAGAGAATAATGCTCATCTTCGAGCTGATTAAGTTTAAAGCCCAAATGTCCTCCGGCTTTAGGACCTTCTACAACGATAGCATCAGGTAAGTAGCCATAATTGTTTTTCCACTTATCGCATATTACTTTAGCTGCCCGTGATGATGATACGATAGGGACAAGCTTTGTTTGGCTATCCTTAGTCAGGTATGAAGGCAAATCGAAAGGAAGTCCTGCTCCGGCAAAAATAACATCGGCTTTTTCGGCTATCGATGTTTTTACCATATCTGCATAATTGCTCAGGGCAACCATTATGTTCACGCCGATTATGCCCTTGCTCTTTTCCTTCGCTTTTTTTATTTCTTCTTTCAGGCCTATGATACATTTGGATAAATAATCACCCGGAGACTTGTGATAAATTAAACCTAGTCCGGCACATGATATTACTCCGATGCCGCCTTCATTGGCTACGGCAGAAGCCAGTCCGGACAAAGAAACACCTACGCCCATTCCCCCTTGAATTACCGGAAGTTTTACTTCCAGATTACCTATAAAAAATGATTTCATCAAATTGCAAAATGTGTCACGATATTGTGATACACACTTTCGCGACTTGTTAATATAATATAAACAAGAAAGTTAATTTTGATGTCGATTTTGACGATGGGAAGATTCGCTATGTAATGGCGAAACGAAACATTGTGAAGAAAGATACAATACAAACTCAATTGTTTAAAGCACAAAGGTACGAAAACAAATTGATTTATAGTCCGTATTACAACATTTTGTTAGAAACAGAATAATTTATAATTAAATCCTTACTACTTTATCAACCTCACGTTCAAAATCTTTCAAGTGGGTAGCCATCAGAATAGTTATATCGGGATATTGACGTCTGATGTTTTGAAAAATAGCAATTGCATTTTCGGAACTGATGCCGGCTGTAGGTTCATCGACAACTAATAGTTGCGGTTTTTTTAGCAGCGCTTGTGCCAACAGTAATTTCTTCCGCTGACCGCCGCTCAAGGTTTCACCGTTTTCACCTAACCAACTCGCTAAACCGTCGGGAAGTGACAAACGCCAACTTGCCAAATCGACTGTATCCAATACTTGCTCTATCGCTTCATCAGGGTATCCCTCAAAGTTTTCACGCAGCGTTCCTGTCAGCAAATAAGCCTTTTGAGAAACGTAAATACATTCAGGTACAGGCAAATGCGGCAATTCCGTATTGCCATTCCATATAAATGAACCATCCAATCGGTACTCCGGATAAAAAAGACTGTTCAACAAAGTGGTTTTCCCCTTTCCTGTTTCCCCAAAGAGCGCAATCCAGTCCCCTTTCTTTATCTCTAACGATACTTCGTTAGTACGCACAGATGTTTCGGGAACTTTAGCAGATATATTCTTTAAACTCAGGTTTTCCAGACAAGAATGAACTTCAACTGTTTCAACAGGTTTTTCTCCTTGCTTAATAATCGCGTCAATATCTCTAATCTGATGTGTCACCGAACTTTTTTCCGATTTTCCGGAGAAAAGCATTTCTGACAATTCGGCTTGCGCCATGATACCGAAAAATAGTCCAATTGCTGTCGGAGTATCTATCTCGTAATTACCTGAATTCCAAAGCAAGAATATGGCAATATAACTAAATCCGAGTCCGGCTATCAGCTGCAACCAAAATGAATTAGCTTGCAGTTTGTTTTCCAATCGTTCGATCTCTAACAATTTCTGCTCATACTGGACAATGGCTTTCCCCGTCAGATCGTATTTCGAAATTTCTATCCGGCCTCTGAAACTTTGGATGAGCGCATGATTATTCTCTTCACGGCAAACTTTTAGTTCTTCGTAAAGTTTTTTATTTTTTTGAAAAATTAATTGCGGCACAATAAACAGGAGAATAGCAGACGAAATTAAAAATTCGACGGCTATGACCTGTGAGAATACAATCAGAAAGAAAAAATAGATACTGAGTGAAAGTATCAATGCTGTGAACGGCAAGAGCCATAATAGAATATGGTTCAATATCTGGTCTATACCATATGTGCTGTTTTCGAGCAACGCCGAATTGTTATTGACCTGCTTTTTAAAATAAGGGAATCCGGCAACTGATTGAAATATTTTCAATTGCAGGCTTTGCTGGGCTTCGAGTGTGGTTTTGTGATTCTCTAACCGCTCGAAATACCGTGTAACTGTACGCAGTATCGCGAATAAACGGATGATAGCGGATGGTATCAAATATGAAAACAAAGAATTTGCAGTAACAAACACAACACTACAAATTGCCAAAAACCATCCAGAAATAGCAGGAAGGCCAATGAATGCCACTGTCCATAACAACAACAGAGAAATACCCCGTAACCATCTGCCTGTTAAGGGTTGTAATATGTTTTTTACGATAAATTTATTCATAACTCATTTGTTCTCCCCAATTTAAGTTTACGGTTATATCAGCGACAGTATCGAATATTTTCTCATGTGAGGCAATAATAACCAATCTATCTTCAGCCAATTTTATAATTTGCGGAAGAATAATTTCTACAGTACCGGTATCCAGATTCGCGGTGGGCTCGTCTAAAATTGCTACCGGTCTCGGATGTAGCATCATGCGCGCAAGCGTAACTAATTGTTTTTCTCCACCTGAAAGTTGTTTACCGTTGTGACTCAATCCTGCTTGCCAACCATCCTCCTTTTTGGCCAGGATCTTATCCAAAAACTCAGGATATTGTTCACCCCGATCAGCTTCTTTTTCAAGAAAAACATTGTATCGCAATGTTCCGTCAAAAATGAAAGGGAACTGGTTCATGTACGATGAATTCGCTTTCAGCCATTGGCGCGACCATTTATTACCTTCCCTGTTTACCGAAATCATATTATCTTGTACAGACAGGCTTCCGGCACAAATTTTAAGCAAAGTGGATTTTCCCGAGCCCGAAATACCTTTAACCAGCACCAGGCCTCTTGCAGGGAATTTCAGATTTATATTGTGCAGGACTTTCACCGGTGAACCGGGATAAGCAAAGTTCAAACCATTAATTTCAAAAGTGCTAAGGTCTTCGTTTGCACCGGTCGAATCTGCGTCGATATCTTCATTCAGTATGGGCATCAGTAATTTTGCCGACGCCAAAGCTCTGTTCCGGTCATGGTAGGCACTCACAAATTTCCGCAGATAAAAGAAAAAATAAGGTGAAAGAGTAAGCAAGAACAGTGCAATACGAAAATCATAACCTTTTCCGTAATTAGGTCCTACCATAATTCCAAGAAGGCTCATTCCTAAATAAATAGCAATAGCCGCGATACAGATCGTGACAAAAAGTTCCAACACTGCCGATGACAGAATCGCAACCCTCATCACATTGGTAGTCGCCTTGTTTAATTCCCTGCTTTTTTTAGACAAAAACAGGTATTGCGGTTTGAAGTTGTCTAAATTAACGATTTCAGCAATGGTCTGGAGGCGGTTATAGAAAACTGCCGAATATTTCACGAAAAGATTGATGTGTTTCTTGTGAAGCGCCTCAGCGCCCACACCAATAACAATCATCTGCAAAGGAATGACCAGCAACGAAATCAACAGCACTATACCAACCCACTTTTCCATCCAAAAACTAACCACCAAGATCATCAGACTGACCAAGACCGATGCCATAGCATATGGAATAAAAAAAGCATAAAATGGTTTCAGGTCATCACTTACCCTGGTAACGAATAAAGTACTAGAGACGGAGTCTTCCCGGCTGTTGCTAAGTAATATCGGATAAAGCTTTCTTTTGATCCCTGACACAATAATATTCCCGGCTTTGTAATTGAACAACGACGCAAAATGAGCAAAGATATATCTGCCCGTTAGAAATATCGTCGCATACAACAATACATTGAGTAAAACTAATCCTTCGTTAAGCCACGAAGCCGCGAAGCCTGACAAATACCAGCAAAAAACGATGAAACATCCTGCACTTAAAATGGTAAATATCGCAGCCGGGATGTATGCATTCTTTGCTTCAGCCATCTTTTTACCCAACCACCGGGAAGCACTTTCCTGATTTGAGCTTATTGATTGTACATTATTGGGGATTTCCATTGCATGAAAATGAGAGAGTATTAAATAAATTGAGCAGTTTTTGTTTTATTGCTTACAAAGATAATTATTTATGCAAGGGAATAATCAATTTTAGTAGACAACCAGACTAAATTACCTCAATTCGGTATTTTGAATACAAGAGTAAATATTTTTATACTAAATTTGGAGTTGAGTAATTGATAAGATTTATTGTCGTATTTGAGTCATGCTGAGGAACGAAGCATCTCGTGTCTCTTTTTGGGGTCAAGATCCTTCCCTACGGTCAGGATGACATGCGACAGTAAATATTTTAGATTACTTGGATAAGAAAAATTGAAATGAAAACAGAAGATAATCGTCCCGATCCTGATAAGCTTTTGACTTCGATAAATCAGGAAGAAGAAATCAGAAAGCGAGGAAAACTGAAAATTTTCTTCGGTATGTCTTCCGGAGTCGGCAAAACCTATTCAATGCTACAAACGGCACATCAGGATTTGTCGAAAGGGGTAGATATAGTGGTCGGTTATGTGGAATCCCACGACCGTCCTGAAACAAATGCTTTATTGGAAGGGCTTGAGGTTATCCCCCGAAGAAAAATAGAATACAGAGGTACAAGCCTTGAAGAAATGGATCCGGATGCTATTATATTAAGGCATCCTTATCTTGTCTTGGTAGACGAACTTGCTCATACCAATGTCATGGGGAGCCGCCATGCCAAACGTTATCAGGATGTGCAAGAATTGTTGGATAATGGGATCAACGTATATACTACTGTAAATATACAGCAGCTGGAGAGCCGAAACGATACTATTGCCCAAATAACCGGTATCACTGTGGGAGAGACTATTCCCGATGAAATATTTGAATTAGCAGACGATGTAGAGTTAATAGATATTACTCCGAATGTCCTTCTTGACCGTTTAGCAGAAGGTAAAGTATATGCTCTGTCACAATCGAAAGAAGCTGTACAAAATTTTTTCAGGAAAGGAAATATAACCGCGTTGCGCGAAATGTCGCTCCGTCTTGTCGCCGACAGGGTCGATAAACAGCTGAAATCCTATATGCAGCAAAAGCAGATAGAAGGACCATGGAAATCGGGATTGCACCTGCTTGTTCTTGTGGGACCAAGTACATCATCGGCAAAACTGATACGCTGGGCAAAAAATTTATCTTATACAATGGGTGCTGACCTCGTTGCCCTCCATGTAGAAAACACACAGGTATTGGATGAAACGCAGCAAGAACAACTTGCTAAGAATATCGATCTGGCACGTACATTTGGCGCCGAAGTGATAATAAGTTCCGGAGACGATCTTGTTTCGACGACATTGGACGTTGCCAGAAGAGAGAATATATCGCATATAATTATAGGTAAGTCGGGTAAGCAAAGCTTCCTTTCATCTCTGTTTTCGCGGGATAATTTTGTCACCCGCCTGCTGAAAGAAAGCGGTGAGATTGATATTTATGTTATAGAACCCGGATTCGAAGCAAAACAATATAAAAGAAAATTGGTCTCTTATCCCGACTTTTCATCATCCTACAAGCACTACATTTATGCAATTCTGGCTGTACTAATAACTGTTTTGTTCTGCTTACCTATTTTGAGTAAAACGGGTTATCAATCCATCTCATTTATTCTACTATTTGCAGTCCTTATCCTTTCTATGTTTTTCCGCTTGGGACCTGTTATGGTCGCTTCAGCTGTAAGCGCTCTGGCATGGGACTTCGTCTTTATCCCGCCACAATATACATTAAAGATAACCGAACCCGAGGATTTGCTTGCATTCAGTATGTTCTTTGTTGTAGCTTTGGTAACAGGAACTCTGACATCCAAGGTTCGTAAGCAGGAAAGGCTGACCCGAAAAAGAGAAGAGAAAACAAACGCTTTATTCCATCTGACAAATCAATTGGCAAGGGCTGAAAATACCAAGAAAATAATAGAAGTGGCGACAGAGGATATAAGCAAATATTTTAATGTCGAATCCTATTTTCTGCTTCAGGATGGGAACGGAAAATTAACAAAGAAACAACTGATGCCCAAACCAGGGGATTTTGGCGAATCGGAATATAGTATTGCACAATGGGTTTTCAAAAATTCAAAAAAAGCAGGAAAATTTACCAATACATTGTCATTAAGCGAATATTCTTTCTACCCACTAAAAGGGATTAAAACCAAGCCCGGCATTGTTGTAATAAAGCCCAATAAAAAGTTCAACGGAGAAACCCAACTATTCTGGGATACATTCCTGACGCAGATATCGAATACTCTGGAACACCATTCTTTTGCCCAACAGGCAAAGAAAACTAATTTGCTTGATGAATCGGACAAGTTATACAAAACACTGTTTAATTCCATCACTCACGAACTGAAGATTCCTATTGCAACAATTATGGAAACATCAGACACTCTTTTAGCCGGTTCGTATCCCGAAAAAGCCAAAAATGAATTATATACCGAAATATTAACAGCATCAGGCAAGCTAAACCGATTAGTAGAGAACTTACTGAATATATACCGGCTCGAAAGAGGGAAAATCGCCCTGCATATCGATTGGTGCGACATCAATAACCTATTTAACCGGGTAACGGATAATTTACATAACGAATTAAAACCTTACCGCCTGGATACTGTTGTCCCTCAGACAATGCCGTTAGTTAAACTCGATTCCGGATTAATAGAACAGGTATTGTATAATCTGATTTACAATTCGTGCAAGTATTCTGATCCGGGAACTACAATCCAGCTGAAATCTTTTTACGATAACGGGTATTTAATTTTACAGGAAATGGATCGTGGACCAGGGTTTCCTCCCGATGCCCTACCTGTAGTCTTTAATAAATTCTATAGGGCAGGAAGCCAAACTACGGGAGGCTTAGGATTAGGTTTATATATAACTAAGGGATTTGTGAAGGCCCATAAAGGAACAATTAGTGTCGAAAACAGGCAAAATGGAGGTGTGCGCTTCACTATAAAAATACCTACAGAAATATCTTACATAAATACATCTAGCACTTACAGGAGAACGTGACAATTGTTGTATATTTAAACAAGTAAAATTGTCGACAATATTATCAAATTTGTATCTTTTCCTGTAATTTTATTTGTTATTCAAACAAGAAAGGTTTCGTGTCTATAAGTTTATAACGGTCTTCTTCAAAGAAGAATTTTTCTTCACCGAATGCCGGTTTAAGCTGATTGAACCAAGTTGCTTTGGGATCATATTCGGCAAAAAAAGGAATATCGACCCACTTGGGATTACGTCCTTGAATAAAACGAAGTATAAATATCTTTTTGCCTTTGATTTCCTGTACACCCAACACCTGTATCTTTCCGGCATGATCACTCATACTCGGTCCTCTTACTGTCCTGCATAGACCGCTCACCTGCTGATATGCCCTACGGAAGATATTCCAGCATCTTTCCAGAGGAAGTTCAAAGTATTGCTTCGACCCGGTATCCCGTGCTATAAACATATAATAAGGGATACAGCCCAAATCGACTTGTTTACGCCACATCTGAGCCCATATTTCAGGCTTATCATTGATATGCTTTAGCAGTGGAGACTGAGTCCGTATTTGCGCTCCGGTACTACGTATACGCATAATGGCTTGCTCGACAGCCCCGGTAGATAACTCTCTGGGATGATTAAAGTGTGCTTGAATCGATAAGTTCTTCCCCGATTTGTTAATTTCTTCAAATAAACGAATAACATCATCACTATCGGTATCGGTCAGATATCTGTATGGCCAGTAGGCTAATGACTTTGTCCCGATACGAATGGAACGGATATGATCAAAATCGGAAGTTAACAAGGGTTTGATGTAACTACTGAGAATGGCTGCATTCATAACCATCGGATCTCCACCTGTAAAGAGAACATCTGTCACCTCTTTATGAACCCGCAGGTACTTAAGCAACAAGTCCGCTTCTTTCATTGCAAATTTTAATCCACTCATTCCTGAGAATTGAGGCCACCGGAAACAAAAGGTGCAATAGGCATGACAGGTTTGTCCCTGGCTGGGAAAGAACAATACCGTTTCAGGATATTTGTGTTGGATACCTTTCAATTTTATCTCTCCTAAAGATGGCACATTATGCTCCTGTCCTGCCGGATTGGGATTCAGCGACATACGTATCTCTTGTATCTTCTCGTCAAGAAAGGATCTTTCGGCATTTCCATCCAATAATTTTTCAATCATCGCATAATGCTTTTTATCAAGCATGCCTTTTCTTGGAAAGTTTAGTGTAAATATCGGATCTGTTTCGATATTATCCCAATCTATCAGTTCATCTATTACATAATTATTGGTTTTGAACGGTAATACTCTTCCTACGATTTCAATATCCCTGACAAACTCTTTAGGGATACCAACCATTTGAGGTATAGATTGATAATTGTGTAATGTGTACGTTTTTAATTGATTACGGGATTCATTCATGTTTATAGTTAAATTATTAAGCTGCACTCACTTATAACCCAAGTACAGGCATATTGAATTTGTTTTATGTTGTTTTCGAGCGTACGGAAGGCATCAGCTGAATATTCATAATCAGTAAATAATGCCAATCAGCAGTTAAAGTTATTCCTGTAATGTAAAAAGGCTAAACAAAAAAACTCGCTCCGGGTTTTGTAGTATACGAATCAGCGGATAAGCTCAAACACGTTTTTGTTTTTAACGCCTTTTTCGTCCTGTGGGTGCCCCGTACTTGAAGTTAACGGCGCGGCTGACGCACGACGAGGCCGGGATTTTTTGCTTCGTTTTGCATCAAGGCAAAATGAAGGACAAGCCCGACAGGACGCGGAAGTAATGAGCTAAAGAATAAAAGATATTACTATGAATGATTATATAGATAAAAATAACCGAACGTTTCAACTACTGATTCACATAAATAGACAAAAAATAATCGGGATACCGATTACAAAAACAGGAAACGGGTAAGAAAAGTCTCCTACCCGTTAACTAAACTATTTGATTAATAGCGATTTCTATTATATCCGCCGCTGCTTTCGGTCTTTGGACGTGCTACGCTTACGCCAATAGTCTTTCCTTCAAAATCGGTGTCATGTAATTCCGATATGGCATTTTGCCCTTCGGTATCATTTGGCATTTCTACAAAACCGAATCCGCGAGATCTTCCGCTTTCCCTGTCTGTGATAATCTTTGCAGATTCAACTTCACCATACGCTGCAAATAATTTCTGTAAACTCTCGCTTGTTGTGCTAAAGTTTAGATTTGATACATAAATGTTCATTCTTTTTCTTAAATTAATTATTATTGATTACTGGCCGTCCTTATTGGCAACAGTAATTCTTACGGCATTCATGCCTTTTTGACCACGTTCCAATTCGAATGTCACCATATTTCCTTCTGTAATAGAAGCCGGAGCACCGCTCACATGGAAAAAATATTTATCCGTACTTCCTGTATGTTTTATAAAACCATATCCTTTATCGTGATTAAAATATTCTACACGCCCACTCAATATGGGATCTTCCATATCTTCTTTTCTGGGTGTAGAAACAGCTATACTTTCGATCTTGATTTTTCGTTTATTCGTGAGATCGGGAGGAGTACTGGTTATAACTCCGTTTTCATCTACATAAGCAATCATATCCTCAAAAGAATCGGCTGGATTATTTTTTCTTTCTTCCCGTTTTTGCTGTTTCTCTTTTCTTTTTTGTTGCTTCTTTTTTTCTATTTCTTTTTTATTAAATGTACTCGCCATATTTATTCTTAAAATCTTTATTTTGGATTAAAGGGTATGTTTTTTCTGACTTGATCCTATTCGCCCCGCAAATATTCAGGACAGGTTCTTATATCTTCGATTTATGCAACTTTATATATTTCTCCACGCGGGCATCTATCTCTTCCTGTGATAAATGAGCCGGGAGTTCAATTGTAGTCCTGTCACTAATTGCGACATGAATAACATTTCCGGCACGCTCCTTTGCATTTTTCAACACCGACTCGGCTTGTTGTGTTGCCGAAGTTCTTTCAGAACGGGTTATTTCGCCTTCTTTTCTATTTAGGGAAGAACTTTGTTTTGCTACCATTTTTGTTTTGTTTTAATCTGTCTTTTCTATTTTTACAAATACGAAAGAGTTGTTCAATGTTATCTTTTCATCTATTTTTCAGAAACCATATCCTTATATATTTTAGCAATCCGGAATAACCGGGATGACCGGTCATTCTCTGTTATAGCCGGATAATCTTTGAGTATAGTGATAACCTTCTTTCTCAATAATACCAACAGTAATAAATCAGAAGAATTTTGATCTATTGTTATATTTATATTTTTACGTGCCATATACTTCGTCAGTTTATCATATTCATATTTTGCGACAGCAATCAGTGTTTCATCTTTATCGAGAAGCTCTGAAATGATTATTTCAGGAGAATCCAGTTTCAGATTTAAAAACTCATCATATAACAGCCCCGCATTATTCGCAAATAGTTCCCCAAGATTCAGAAGTTCTCCCATCCTCACGGCAAAATCATGTACATCGATGAACTCTCCTTCCTGAAGTTTCAACCTTTCGTTTGTGGCTTCCAATAACCGTCGAATAGTTATATCTCCCGATTTTGTTATGAGTCCTAACTGATCGATCAAAATCTTTTCATCTTTCGATAAATTTCCTGTTCGTGGCTTATATTGCAAGTCATGTTCAATTTCATTATATACATGCGACAACAGGCTGCAAACCTGAATTTCGCATGTTGTATTTTTTAAATTGAAATTGTCTGTCAGATATTCGGAAGGTAAAGCTACCTGACAGTGAGTCGCTTTATAATATTTACCATCATTTCCATTTCTATCTTTAAGTTCAATCCTGATTTTATCATTACCCTTTCCTATGAAAATGCGTAGAATTTCCTCTACAACTTTCGGTCTGTCTGTTTCCTGATAAGTTATAATACGAACGCCGGCAAGGTCACTAATTCCTTCAAAAACACTGTTTACTGATTCATATTTTATGCTTTTCCTTAGTTTCTCGGCAAGGCTTGTCGGGCTTTTTACCCGGTGTTGAACAGTAGCCCTGACCGTCAGATTCTTTTCGACTATGATCTGGCATATATCAAAAACTATATCGGCCAGCTTTTTATAACGATCATATTCCCTGATGTATCTTTTGACGGTTTCTTCTATCAAATTATCATCCATGAGATAGAACTATTGCTGATAATGCTACTTTTTCGGCTAGAGCAAATTCTTCTTTCAATTTGCACACAACTTCTTTAACGCTACTTATTTTCTGAGCCAGGTGAGCATTTATTCCGGCAAAAGCATACCCTTTTTTCATATCGCCTTTCGCCGCATTGAATAATGCCTTCATTATACAATAGGGGCTCTTGGTATAGTCACAGGTTTTTATACAATGTACAGGACAGGTCTTAGGAACTTCTAATCCTTCGGCAACACGTTTGAGAAATTCTCCTTTAATGGCACGCCCCGGCATTCCTACCGGACTGTTGATTATCATTAAGTCGTCTTCTTTAGCTGTAAGATAGATCTGCTTGAAGGCTTCTGAAACATCGCATTCGTCTGTAGTAACAAATATTGTTCCCATTTGTACAGCTGATGCACCCATTTCTATAAAACGATACATATCTCCTCCTGAGGATATCCCTCCTGCTGCAATAACCGAGATCGTTTTTATTTCTTCGTATGAAGCTACCGTTTTTATAACTTCTGGAATTATTTGTTCCAGAGAATACAGGTTATCATCAATTTGCTCTTTTTTGAATCCTAAATGCCCTCCTGCTTTCGGGCCTTCTACAACTATCGCATCAGGCAAATAACTGTAGTTATTATACCATTTCTCACAAATTATTTTTGCGGCACGGGCTGAGGAAACAATAGGCACTAATTTAGTTTTGCTATCGGCAGTTTTATACGATGGTAAATCCAACGGAAGTCCTGCACCTGCAAATATTATATCTGCTTTTTCTTCGATGGCGGTACGCGCCATATCTGCAAAATTAGATAAGGCTACCATTATATTGACGCCAATTATACCTTTTGTCTTTTCTCTGGCTAAACGCAATTCTTCTTTCAGTCCCCAAATACTACTCTTTATGAAATTTCCGTGACCTTTATGAATGAGACCTAAACCTGCACATGATATAACACCTATACCTCCCTCATTGGCTACCGCCGATGCTAAGCCGGATAAAGACACTCCTACACCCATTCCGCCTTGGACAACCGGAAGTTTAACTTCCAGATTCCCTATAAAAAATGATTTCATCTTATTTATAAAAATGTGTTACGACAAAAGCATTACACATTCTCGTAACTGATTAATAGCATAAACAAGAAAGTTGATTTTGTTGTCGATTTTGACGATGGGAAGATCCGCAAACCAGCGCGGAGCAAAACATTGTGAAGATAGATACAATAAAAACTAGATTGCTCAATGTGTGAAGATACGGAAATAAATCGACTTATTTGTTGTTTTACAATATTTTATCCAAAACGGCCTCTATGAATGGAATCCCGATAATTATCTCCAACCAGATTGAATACTCCACTCAATCCGCTTTTTCCTGCAAACTGTTTAGCCATCTATACATCATTGTTCGGCATCATAATACCCAAAGTCATATCTCCTTCTATAACCGAACGGGCGGCAATAAAGGAGACGAAAAGGGAGGTAGTCTGGCTGAAAAAGACCGAGCCTATTTGCTGGTACTGCCCTAAGGCTTTTTGAATGTTGGTTTACAGTAAGCGTTCGGTATTATCCATACCGGTTTTTGCACAGAATACAGAAGAAAACAGTCCTGTAATAGAAAAACAGGCACAGGAGATCCCTGAGCCGGACGGGATCAGAACGGGAATCAGTCCCTCCAGCGGAGACTTATATTACGGACTTACACGCAAGATCATGTATGACCGGATGATTCCGCCACACGGCATCGAGGTCACTTTTGACAAGACCGTACACCTGATATTCCCCGCCCCGATTGTTTATGTGGATCTGGGTTCTGCCAATATCGTAGCCGGAAAAGCGGACGGAGTGGATAATATCCTGCGTGTGAAAGCAGCAATCCGGGATTTCTCCACTGAAACGAATTTCTCGGTAGTCACCGATGAAGGAAGTTTTTATTCGTTCAACGTCAAATATGCCGATGAACCCCAGAAGCTGAATATCGAACTCAAAGACTTTACCCATGACGGGGAAGCGGTCAACCGTCCGAATAATTCGCTGGATATCTACCTGACTGAATTGGGTAAAGAAACTCCTAAACTGGTCAGGCTGATCATGAAGTCCATTTATGACAATGATAAGCGCATTTATAAGCATATCGGCAGCAAAAAATTCGGTATCCAATTCCTGTTAAAAGGTATTTATGCTTATGACGGTATGTTGTATTTGCATACCCAGATAAAGAATTCCACGAATGTACCCTATGATATCGATTTTATCCGCCTGAAGATTGTAGATAAGAAAGTGGCCAAACGCACTGCCGTACAGGAAACGCTTGCTGTCCCGGTCCGTGCCCATAACTATGTGACGCGTGTAAACGGGCAGGCTGTAGAACGAACCGTACTGGCTATTGAAAAGATTACCATACCTAACGGAAAGCAGCTCGTATTCGACCTCTATGAACAAAACGGAGGCAGAAACCAGTCCTTTGTCATAGAAAATGAAGATCTGGTCAGAGCCGAACGTATCAACGAATTAAAAATAAGATAAGCCATGAGAATCAGTATATTAATTACAGTAATGTGCCTTGCCCTTTTCGGGCAGGCACATGCCCAACGTTACCTTCCGGGTATGAAAGGCATACAGGTCACAGCAGGGGCAGTCGATGGCTTTAAATTAAGCAGACAGGATGGGCAGGCATTCTCTCTGGGTGCAGCACTGGCGACTTATACCAAGAGCGGCAACAGATGGGTATTCGGAGGGGAATATTTACAGAAGAACCATCGGTATGGGGATATGTATATTCCTGTATCACAGTTTACCGGGGAAGCTGGGCACTATTTCAATTTCCTTTCCGATAAGTCCAAAACATTCTTCTTATCGTTTGGCGTATCGCTTCTGGGTGGTTACGAAACGATTAATTGGGGGAAAGAACTGTTGAAGGATGGTACGACCATACAGAATGAGGATAATTTCTTATATGGAGGTGCTCTCACGCTTGAATCGGAAACTTACCTGACAGACAGGCTTGTATTAATTGTCGGAGCACGGGAACGTTTCCTGCCGTCATCTTCTGTTTCTGATTTTCATTTCCAGTTCAACGTGGGAGTAAAGTTCATTATCAATTAGCGCTTAGAAATTTAATAACAAAAAATATGAGAAAAATAGCATCATATATAATATACACGATACTGATTGCATGTATCGCATGTGCCTGTAGCAGCGATCTTGATCTTAAGCAGTCTTATGAATTCAAGGTTACTCACCTTCCTGTGCCCCAAAAACTCAAAGTAGGTGAAACAGCCGAAATCCGGTGCCAGATAGAGCGTAGCGGGTATTACCAAAATACAACCTATAAACTCCGGTACTTCCTTGCTGATGGCAAGGGTACGTTAAGCCTTGACGATGGAACCATATTCCTGCCAAACGATTATTATGAACTGGACAGGGAAACATTCAGGCTGTACTTCACCTCCGGATCAGACGAACAGAGCAACGTTGACACATATTTCTTTGACAGCGAGGGAAATAGTTTCACGCTCCGGTTCAGTTTTAATAATGACAATTCGGAGGAGGAACAGCCATGATGACAATAATGATCGTATCGTATATCCTCAATTGGATATTTATAATTTATTCACTGGCAACTGCGAAAACGGATGCAGAACTGTGGAACGAAGAAATAGAATAAGAATATATTAAAAATCAAAAATTAAAAAATTATGTTATCAGATTTTTTTAGAATAAACCTTCCATATGGTCTATCCCGTAATGAGAACGGGGAATGGATGGCTTTCAACAGGGAGTATAAATCGTTGGGCTTCAATACGACGGAAACATCGACAGATGCCCGTACACTGAAAGGAAACAGCAGGGAACTGCCCTTGTTCTCTTTATTCTTCGGCTTAACAAACCGTTTCATCCAGGAAATAACGGAATATGACGAGAGCGCTGTCAACAGGGATGAACAAGGCAATATCCATCGCTTCTGGCTTTATAACGACAGTACCAATCCGATGAACCAGCCGGATAAAGATAATGAATATTGGAGTATCTACTGGAAGAAGCTGGAAAAGATAGCCCGGTTGAATGTGCATCATAACACCAGATGGTAATACGGGTTTCCTTACCGCACTTTTACAGGTACCGGGCAAAAATACATTTGTTTATTTTTGCCCGGCTGCCCATGCGGTTCAAGGGAAAATAAGTTTTTACTTTGAGATCCGTTATTCAAAAAACTTTAAATTAATTATCTATGTCGGTTGAAAATCCGAAAAACGGGAATGACGGTTGCACCTTAATACCTCCTTTCATCTTGCGAAATTTTGCCCACCAAAATACAGCAAGACACAAATCAATGGTTGTTGAATCGAAAGCATAAACATTTCCACCAAGTTTGAAGATATCTGTAGTGCGCTTTTGCCTGGCTTCGTTTACCAAATAGTAAGCATACTCTTCAAAAATGTGATAGTCTCTATCCCCGTTGGCTCTTGCTAAGGATGATTTTGAAACATTCTTACCCATTTCCTAAGTGATAACATTTGGAGTGGTGAGCATCAAGAGCAACAACCAGATCTCGCAGACTTACACGATTGGAGAGTTGACCGAACATCAAAGCAAGCAGTTGATTCCAACAGGTGAAGTGTTTCACGTATTTATCACCATTATACTTGGCTACAATACGATTGAACTTACTTCGATTCAGGAACGAAGTCAATTGAGCGAAAACATATTTATCTTGGAACATATGCAATCAGATTAATCTGTTGCAAAGCTACCAATTCAAGTTCGTTCGCTCGAAAAACCTCTGTAACTAACTAAATATCAAATATTTCAAAGAACTATTTTAGATTTTAATGGGACAGTAATGTAGTAAAATCAAAAAAATGGAAACCGCGGCCCAATAATCCGGCTACATTCTTAGGAGTCGGATAGATTACAGGCGAATGAAATTCATTGTCTAAAAAAACAGTATTTTTGAGGACAACATCCTGAATATTCATCAATATAACGTAATTTTGGAAACGAAATCACAATCAAATTATAATATGTCAAAACAGTTCGGAAAAACATGGTGGGGGCAGCAATGGCTCAATTCATTAGCTCATATCGACTACGACAACCGCTTGCCAAGAGGTAGTTCCTATGCCAGAAAAGGAGCCGTAGAGCAATTAACTATCGAAGGAAATATGATACATGCAAAGGTGGCAGGAAGTCGTCCCAGACCCTATGACGTGACAATAGTGATACCCCCTTTTTTTGAGAAAGAAACCAGAGACCTGATTGGCGGTATAGCAAAAAAGCCTGTAATCATATCTAAACTATTAAATAGGGAACTTGAGCCCGAAGTGCTGGCAATAGCCGAAAGTAAGGGGCTGAAAGTATTTCCTCGACAATGGACCGATTTCAAGATGGTGTGCAATTGCCCCGACTGGGCTGTGCCATGCAAACATTTGGCCGCTGTTGTCTATAAAGTAAGTGCCGAAATAGATAACAACCCTTTCCTGGTGTTTCAGTTGCACAATGTGGATCTTATCGCAGAGCTGGAAAAAGAAAATATCTATATTCGACCCGAAAACACCAAAGTACTATCCTTCAAGGAACTGCTTAGTATTGCAAGCGAAAAGAAGAGTAAAACGACAGTTGGCGAAAAATCTCAAACAGCTGTCCATAATGATCATCGGTCGCTTAATTACGTATCACTACAATCCATCAGCGATTCCCTCATACAGTTACTGGCAGATTCTCCCGCATTCTACCAAAACGGAGGAAATTTTAAGGACAAATATGCCGTCCTGCTGATAAGAGCAGAACGCAACGCACTACGCGTACTGAAAGGGAAAACAACTTTAGAAAATTTTTTATCCAATTTTTTTTCTAAGAGAAAACCGTCAGACACAAGTTTTGCATTAAGCAAACATACTGAGCTGAAGATTCAGATAGATGCAAACAATCTTGTGGAAATACAAGTAGACAGCAAGGCTTCGGGTCTGACTCTTAAACAATTGATAGATTCATTGTGGCAAATACCAACCAATCTGATGGATGATTACCAATCTTCAGTGATAGCATTGCGAACTCTTTTGCAACTGAGTGTAAATCTGATAGCCACAGGAGCTGTTATTCCACAGATAATACAACTCGAAAATAAAATATATCAGGTGCGATGGCTGCCGGCTACCATAAGCAAAGACGTAAAATTACTATTGGAGCAAACACAACGTATTTTGGCAAATACACTTGATGCAGCACATCATGAAATTTCTATAAATTATACAATCAATCTGATCTCCCCTTTCCTTTCAACGTTGATAGAATTACTGGCTGAGAACAAAGCGAAAGACATTTTTTTGAATTTGTTCTTCGATGGTTCAACGTATCCGTTTCAAGACCCGGGTGAAAAAGCACTTCCTGGCGGGATCAATTCTTGGTTGCAACGCTACTATATTGCCCAGAGTGATCATAAACCCGCTATCATTGTGGACGAATTAAATGACCATTCGTTTCGCCTGAATATAGAAATAGAGAAGCACGGGATTAACAAAAAACTCCCCCTGCGAGATATTTTAACTCAAAAGCAACATGAGAAAATCCGCTTCGACGCATTGCAATCGCTGGCACATCTCAGCTCTTTTATCCCCAATATTGACGAATATATCAACAATGAAGGACAATCGGATATAATTCTTGACAATAGAGATTTTGCGCCTTTTCTGATACAAATTATTCCAGCCTTACACCTCTTGGATATTAACATATTGTTGCCGAAATCCTTGCAAGAGATATTGAAACCAAAAGCCAGTGTACGCATCAAATCGAAACCCAAAAACGAAAAAGGATTTATGCGTTTGGATAATCTGCTCGACTATAACTGGCAGGTAGCCATTGGAGACACGCTCATGGACGAAGAAGAGTTTGGCCGGTTAGTTCAAAAAAGTGATGGGCTTATCAAGTATAAGGCAAATTATATCTATGTATCGCCTGGCGATTTAGAAAAATTACACAAACATTTCTCCTCTACTAAGAACCTCTCACCACTCGAAATGCTCCGTATTGCACTCAGCAACGAGTACAATGGGGCAAGAGTATCTCTAAGCGACGAAGTTAAAGAACTTATACGCGAACTGACAGAGCAGCCTTCAGTTCCACTCCCTCCGGGACTCAACGCGACTCTGCGTCCTTATCAGCAACGAGGCTTCGCATGGATGTATCGCAATTCGCAAATTGGCTTTGGCTGTGTAATCGCCGACGATATGGGACTAGGTAAAACTTTGCAAGTGATAGCAACTCTCCTGAAATACAAAGACGAAGGTGTGTTAGATAAAGAAAAAGCGTTGGTGGTAGCTCCCACAGGACTATTGACTAACTGGATAGCAGAATTTGAGAAGTTTGCACCATCTATGAATGTGCAGTTGTATCACGGCATAGGGCGGCAATTAGATAAAAAAGATAAATTCGATGTTCTACTAACCTCCTATGGCATAGCACGCAGTGATGCTGCCATGTTGAAGAAAATGAAATGGCAGGCAATTATCATCGATGAAGCCCAAAATATAAAGAATCAAGACACGGCTCAAAGTAAAGCCATCAAAAGCATTGGGGCGAACACCTTTATAGCTATGAGCGGTACGCCTGTCGAAAACCGCCTTAGCGAGTTATGGAGCATAATGGACTTTGCAAACAAAGGACTGCTGGGTAACCTGTCTGAGTTTCGGGAAGTGTATGGCAACCCTATACAAAACCAAAATGACATAGATGCTGCCAATAAACTCAAATTGGTGACAAGTCCGTTCATGATGCGCAGACTCAAATCGGATAAAACAATAATTGGCGACTTGCCCGACAAAATAGAAATCGACAGCTACGGATACTTGGTTAAAGAGCAGGCAAGCCTCTACCACAAGACCTTGCAGGAGGCAATGAATACCATAGAAGGGATGGACGCGACAGATCATAAATCATTATTTATCAGACAAGGGCTTGTGCTGCAAATGATATTGGCTCTGAAGCAAATTTGCAATCACCCCACACAATTTCTCAAAAACAAAGTGCTGGATGCTTCCCTATCGGGCAAGGTCGATTTATTGTTCGAAAAGCTTGACTCAATCTTAGAGGCGAAAGAGAAGGTGCTCATTTTCACTCAATTTACAGAGATGGGAAATATGCTTCAAAAATTTATTGAAGAACGATACAACGAAACACCGATGTTCTATCATGGAGGATGCACATTGAAGCAACGTAAAGAAATGGTTGATAGGTTCCAGAACAATCGTGTCGATAAGATATTTATTCTTTCGCTAAAAGCTGCCGGAACGGGGTTAAATCTTACGGCCGCCAATCATGTGATTCACTACGATTTGTGGTGGAACCCGGCGGTAGAGGCACAAGCTACCGACAGGGCGTACCGTATAGGACAGAAAAGCAATGTAATGGTGCATCGCTTTATAACCAAAGGTACATTCGAAGAGAGAATCAACGAAATGATACAGAACAAAAAAGCGCTGGCTGATATGACAGTGGCTACGGGTGAAAACTGGATAGGAAACCTTAATAATAACGAATTGAGAGACTTATTCGAATTGAAATAGTTCATTTGTAAGTGAGAAACTGTTTAAATTTTATACGAATATTTTATTATTTAAACAGGTTCTAATATATTTTTCCTTATTCTTGTTATTTTTTGGGTATCTTTCGCTGTATATACTCTGGGGGTTCCTGTTTCTTAACTCTCGGGTCGCTCCACGATTCTTTAAATACTTACGTGACAGGATGCAGTAAATATTTACAGCAATGTAAAAAAAGGACGGTGTCATTCCTTTCGTCCATTTACGGGCGGTATCCGGAAAGCGGTTTAACGCCCGAAGTCTTTTGTGTGGATGATGAAATACCTACTGACCGGTAGGAATATCCTGTCACTTTACCTCCTCATTCACATATACATTCTGATACTTGTTTTGGTAAGCCGGCATCCGCCTGTACGTTTTGTCCAAATCCCTGTCGATAAGCACATACTTGCAGTTATCGATAGTATCCGCGCCGGTGTACCCGACCCGGCTGGTACGGATCAGCCGTTCATTGGGAACCGGCATGTCCGGGTTCTTCCTTAACTGCCGGAAGGCGAACTGCACCTTTCCGTAGTGGGACGCGTAAAAACAGGAATCCGCGTCGCGTAAGACGAAATCCGCCATTTCATCCAAGGGATAGTCATAAGGCAGGTATGCCCTGACTTTACTGTTGAAATGGAAGCAGCAGGCCAGTTGGACGATAACCATCAGACAGATTAAAACCCGCAGGTTTAGTTTACCGATATATTTCTCAAAGGAGATACCGGTAATAAATACGAGTATGAACCCGTAATAGGAAAAGGTACGGAAAAAAGGGATGACCGAATGTACGGTCAGCAGGAATACCGGTGCCAACAGCCAGATAGCCGTCATAGACAACCGCCGCTTATCTTTGCTTATAACCGGCATTATCAGAGACAAGACCAATACGGATAGTACAACATACCACTCCACACCGGAAATATCACGTAGCACCGTTCCTAAAAAGGGAAACAATTCCTTCAGTACCGCAAGCCTGTATCTGGGTGTAACATAGCCGTTATTACCTATGGATGCGAAGCCCTCCAGCAGGATGACCGGGCTGTACAACAGCAGGACGGCCACCGAGATGAATGCTCTGGACAGCAATTGCCGTTTAACGCCCTTAGGGTAAAAAATGAGCAGCATCACATTCAGCGTAACAAAGGGGTACAGGAACGAAGGCATCGCATAAAAGCCCAGGATACTGCTTACGAAAAAAAACAGCCAGTATTTCTTCCTGTTGCCGTCGTGGATGATGTTATATGCCGCATAAAGGGCGATGATTAGAAAAAGCAGGACAAGGTAGTATCCCCTCGATGAGAAGCCGTAAAACAGGGACATAAATATCACCGGGTACAGACCGGTGACAAAAAGGGCGGTATTGGTTTTGTAGTAACGTTTTAGAAACGACCACGAAACCAGCCATGTCAGCAATGATAACAGGATAACAGGTATCCTTACCTTCACCAGGAGGTCTGTATAAGGCAGCATCGTGCTAAAATGCAGGATATGGTTGTTGGATTCCGGGTAATGCATCATGCAATAGTATGGCGGCCTGGCTGCAAAGCTCATATAGGTGACGGCCAATGTCGTCAACTTAAGGGAAAAACATCAAAAAGCCATTGACAAATCATCGAAACTAATTACATTAAGACATCACCCAAAATGTAATTAAAAAGATGGAAAGATCAATGACCGAATCAAATGTAAAAATAATACATGAGTTGAATTTTTTTTTTAGAAGATATAAGCAACGATGCGCAGAAAAGGAACAAGTATACTATTTCGGCTAAGGCCTTTATCCGTAAGCGGCAATTGAGTTTTCAAATGATAGTCCTTTTACTGATAAATGCACTAAAACGAAGTTTGAGTATAGAATTAATGTCATTTTTTGAATATTTTCCTCAGTAAAGTTGGAACGGCTTGCTATAAAGGATGCTTATGAGCGGCAACTGTCGGAAAAAGATGCAATAATCGCAAAAAAAGATGCAAGGATAGGTAACCTGGAAAAACAGGTATGCGAACTCCAACGTCAACTATACGGAAAAAAATCCGAACGATTTATTAAATCCGATGCCCATGACCGCCGGCTTGACTTCGAAGGTTTTGATATACTGCCGGGTGAAGCGCAAGCAGCCCAAGCTGCCGAAAAAGAAATAAAAGCAGCCCGGGCAGCTATAACGGCCCGCCGGGTGGCCAATAAGAAACAGCCTGTGCGCAAGCCCCTGCCTGCTGAACTTCCCCGTGAAGAAGTCCACATCTATCCTCAAGGCTATAATGAAGGGGAATGGACGCTGCTTCCCGGAGAAGAGGTGACGGAACTCCTGATGCATGAACCCGGTAAGTTCTATGTGAAGCGGATCATACGCCATACAGCGAAGCGGAAAGATACAAAAGAAATAAAAACCGGTGTGATGCCGGTTCTGCCGATAGCCAAAAGCTATGCTTCCTCCTGCCTGCCGGCAGACCTGACTGTGGGCAAATATGTTGACCATCTGCCGAATACGCTCTCAAACAGATCCGGCTCCTTTACGATGTGGAAAGGCAAGCAGATGACGCGAACCTTAGCCATCAAGCACGGGCGGAACTCCGCTCGCGCCTTGCCTACCCTATACTTGTGCGATTCGAGAAATGGCTCGTAGCCGAATATCCGAAGGTGTTAAAGACAAGTCCTATCGGCAAAGCTATAAAATACGTATATCAACGGTTCGGCAAGCTGTCCAGGTATCACCTTGACGGCAGGTACAGGCCCGATAATAATTTAGCCGAAAACTCCATACGTCCTGTAGCCGTTGGTCGCCGTAACTACCTGTTCTGTGGAAATGATGACGCCGCAGAAGACGCTGCTGTTATCTACTCGTTTATGGGTTGCTGCAAAGCCACCGGAGTAGACTTCCGCACATGGCTCATTTACTTCCTGGATCATGTCCATGATTATGACAATGACTACACAAAAGACCTGGCAGAATTATTACCCGAGAACCTGAAAACTGTCAACCGTCTGTAAAACCAGCCTCCAAAACCTGGTTACTGGCTAAAATACACAAAAAACCGGCTTGGAAACCCTAAAACATGCTTTGTTTACCGTGTACCAGGCTAAAATAACCGAATAACTAGCTCTATGCCTTGTATAGTGTATGGTACGGAATCTGCTTCCATATATTTTTTTAAATGTTACTTGGCGGGATTCGCCGAATGCTTACGTTACATATAACTTATGGTTTTACATCTATTTCAATAACTGCATTTTTCACACCTTGAGCTTTAGCTTCAAATATTAAACTCCCTGATTCTTCAGCAGCCTGGACAATAGCTGTCAACTGCCCATAGAAAACCGGCATTTGTGGAAGATGGAATAAATCGAGACTAGTTGCATCGCCGTTTGCTGCTGCTTTATATCTCCCATTACCTGTCACCGAAAATTTTATCAGTCGATTGTCCGTAGGACACAAATTACCGTCTTTGTCTACAACCCTGATATTGATGTAGGCTAAGTCTTTCCCATCTGCAGACAATTTAGTACGGTCGGGTATCAGTTCTATATGATGCGGTTTTCCTGCTGTATGGATTGTTTTTTCCTGTACGGCATTACCCTGTTTATCATAAGCTACTACCTTCACATCTCCGGGCTCGTATACGGCATCCATCCACATCAGGCGATAACGGCTCTCAAGTGTAGAATTGTTCTTGCTTTGTTTACCGTAGCTTTTCCCATTGATAAACAGTTCCGCGCTAGGGTGATTAGTATATACAAATATAGGGGTTGCCAGACCTTCGCGCCCTTTCCAGGTCCAATGGGGAAGAATATGCAGTGTGTTTTCGTTTTTATTCCAAACACTTCTGTATAAGTAGTATCGGTCTTTAGGAATACTTGCCAGATCGATAATACCGAACAGCGAACTATGGCTGGGCCACGAATCGGTATCGTAAGGAGATGGCTCGCCTAAGTAATCAAAACCTGTCCATACAAACTGCCCCATAGTCCACTCATAATCATCAGCTAATGCAAAATCTTCATCAGGTATATTCGACCATGAACAACTTTCCAGATCATATGAAGACGATTGATGGTCAGGATATTTGAAACTGGCTCTTTTTTCTACAGGAAATTTATATACTCCACGCGAACTGACAGTTGAGGCGGTTTCGGAGCCTAACACAAGATTCTGTGGTAACTTTTCGTATGATTCCATATAACGCTGTGTCCGGTAATTCAACCCCGGAACATCGAGCATGGCGGCAAAACCATTGTCCAGTACACAGGAGACCTGATCCATGCCGCAAGTAACGGGTCGGGTCGGGTCTTCGCGATGACAGATGCCTTGTAAGAATAAAGCAACCTTATATCCTTCAGTATCGCATTGAGTAGGTACCTCGTTACCGATGCTCCACATCACTACACAAGGATTGTTGCGGTAATTGTGAAGCATGTTTACCATATCCTTTTCAGCCCAGTTGTTGAAGAAACGATGATAACCGTTTTTACATTTGGCGATATCCCATTCGTCGAAAGGTTCTATCATCATCATAAAACCCATTTCGTCACACAGTCTCACCAGTTCGGGAGCAGGCATATTGTGTGATGTACGTATGGCATCACATCCCATGTCTTTGAGTAGGGTTAACTGACGCCTTAAGGCTGCAACATTAATCGCCGCACCCAATGGCCCCAGATCGTGATGATTACATACTCCCTGAAATTTGCGCCTTTCTCCATTCAGGAAGAAACCTTTATCGGCGACAAGCCTTATCTTCCTGATGCCGAAGCGAGTAGTATATTCATCCACCTGATTGTCTGCTACATATACTTTCGAAACGGCATTGTACAGGTAAGGCGATTCGGGTGACCAGAGTTGAGGCTTTTCGACTATAAAGTTCTGTTCGAACGACTTGCCGTGATTGATTTTCTGCGTATTGTCTTTTTTAACGATAAAATTATTGTTTGCGTCATATATTTCCGTTACTACACGGATATCTTGTCCGGCGCTATTTTCTATCTCAGTTTTAAGGTTGACGGAGGCGTATTCTTTCGAGACATAAGGAGTTGTAACATAAGTGCCCCAAATAGGTACATGTACTTTGTCTGTTATAATCACACGTACGTTGCGGTATAGCCCTGCACCGGGGTACCAACGGGACGACTCAGGTTTGTTTTCGAGACGAACGGAAAGTGTATTTCCTTTGCCGTCGGCATTCAGAAAATCGGTTACATCACAATGAAATGAGTTGTAGCCGAAAGGCCAGAATATTGCTTCCTGCCCATTGATATATATACGGGCTTCGCTCATTGCCCCGTCAAACAGTAGCTTCACCCGCTTTTCCCCTTTTCCGAAATTTTTGATATCGAAACTATTGCGGTACCAACCTATTCCGATATAAGGCAGCCCTCCCGTTCTTCCTGTTTTTGAAGTTGCGGTTTTTTCACCATTTTGGGTAATAGCAACTGTTTGCAGGTCGTATTTTCGGTCGAAAGGCCCGTATATAGCCCAGTCGTGAGGAATGGTTACTGTTTCCCAGTTTTTATCATTAAAGTCCCTTTTTATGGCATCGGGATAGTCTCCTTTGGAGAATTTCCAGCCTTTTTCCAAAAGAAATTCAGACCTTGTATTTTGAGAATTGAGGGTACTGTATGAAAAAACAAGAAGGAAAATCGGGATTATATATTTCATATCTATTGTTTTTAGCTACTAAAATTACACAAAAAATACTAGAATAAAGAATCCTGCCTTACAGTAAGAATACCTTGTATCGCAAGACAGGATTATACGACTAAACAAATCAATATACCGGAATTTCCGTATCAAAAATCATCTCTTCGGCATTCTTGCCTACAAATATCTTATAATCGCCTATGCCATCTTCCCATCCGTTTTGTCCGTAGTAGCGCAAATCGGTATACGGAATACTCATTGCTATTTCCTTGTTTTCTCCTTTTTTAAGGAAAATATTTTCACAAGCTTTAAGTTCTTTGATTGGGCGGGTCGACTCTCCCCATAATTTACGCACATAAACCTGTACCAGTTCTTTTCCATCGTAATCTCCTGTATTTGAAATATTTAATTTTATTAATATGCGATCATTATCTTTCGATACGGTAATATCCCTATATTCGAACGAAGTGTACGAAAGCCCGTAGGCAAAAGGATACTGGGGTTTATAGTCGATATCTATATAACGGTTCGAATAATTGCCTTCCGCATCCACAGACGGACGCCCGGAATTTTTACGATTGTAATACACTGGTATCTGTCCCAGATGTTTGGGAAAAGACATAGGCACACGCGCCGACGGGTTGTACTCGCCGCAAATGACATCGAGCATAGCATTTCCGGCTTCTGTGCCCAGCCACCATGTATATAATATTGCCGGGGCTTTTTCAGATACCTGCTTAAAAATCATAGGCCTTCCGCCCATAACCAACGTTATAGTATTTTTATTGGTTTCATATATTTTGCATGCAAGTTCTTCCTGAACTCCGGGCAGATGGATGTCTCCACGCGAACGGGCTTCACCACTCATTCCCCAGTGTTCGCCCAGGGTCAGCAACACAATATCAGCTTTACCGGCAATGGCGATAGCTTCTTCAAATCCCGATCTGTCGTTGTTTCCTTTACTGTCGAATCCTTTCGCAAAAGATATTTCGCTACCCGGATACCTTGTTTTCAACGCTTCGAGCAAGGTAACGGCCACATCTTTATCTGTTGCCACAGTCCAATTACCGTCCATATCGCGCTTTGCATCGGCATATGGCCCTATCACAGCTATTTTTTTCGGCATTATGACAGGAAGTAAGCCTTCGTTTTTGAGTAAGATAATAGATTTACGGGCGACGTCTCTTGCAGCCTCACGGTTGGCTGGCGTCAGTATTTCATTCGCTTCTTTTTCGGGATTACAATACTTATATGGATCATCGAAGAGCCCGAGTTTGTATTTCTGAACAAGGACTTTTCTTACTTCGTTGTTCAATATCTGCTCCGATACTTTTCCTTCTTCAACAAGCTGTTTCAAATACACTGAGTAACAATTACTTTCCATATCGATTGTCACTCCCGCTTCAATAGCCTGTTTTGCTGCCATTTCGCGGTCTTTGCTATATCCGTGCACCACCATCTCCCCAATAGACGCCCAATCAGAAACAACAAACCCTTTATAGCCCCATGTATTATATAATATATCATAGAGGTATTTATTGCCCGAAGCAGGCACTCCGTTTATCTCATTGAAGGCACACATAAAGCTGGCAATACCACTTTCGGCAGCCGCTTTGAATGGTGGAAGATAAACATTGTGGAGTGTTTGCATCGAAATATCCACCGTATTATAATCGCGTCCGCCGATAGCAGCCCCATAAGCGGCAAAATGCTTGGCGCAGGCCATCAGTTCCAGCCCGTCGTCGAATGGCTGCTGATAGCCTTCAACCATTGCTTTAGCCATGATGGACGCCCAGTATGTATCTTCGCCGGGGCCTTCCATTACCCTGCCCCAGCGTGGGTCGCGCGATACATCAATCATTGGCGAAAACGTCCAGTGAATACCCGATACTACCGATTCACGGGCGGCAACCCTTGATGATAGTTTTATCGCTTCAGGGTCGAAACTCGATGAAATAGCCAACGGAATAGGGAAAACAGTACGGTAGCCATGTATCACGTCTAATCCGAAAAGAAGGGGAATACCCAACCTCGAATTCAGGGCATGAGCCTGCATATCACGTGTGTGCTTTGTCCCACGAATATTTAGCATCGAGCCTATCTTTCCTTCTTTCAGTAGTTTGACTTTGTCGTCCGAACCGCGTAATACAGGCCCGGTGGCTTCCCAGTTTCCTGTTACCATATTTAGTTGTCCTACTTTTTCGTCCAAAGTCATCAAGGCTATAATGGAATCGGCTTTTTGCTCAAATGTTTTCTGAGCCGATACGGATATAATGATGGAACAAAAGAGTTGTAGTATTATATATTTTTTCATTTACTTTTTGTTTTATTGGGGGATAAGTACATGTTTTTATATAGGGCTGTGTCAAAAGTATTTTTTACTATCTTTTTACATACGCTACGCTCCTGTGACCGTTGGTTGTCATCCTGAACGGAGTGAAGGATCTCTTTTTGAAGGTCAAGATTCTTCGTTACACTCAGAATGACAAAAGAAAGTAATATTTTGATAGTGTAATTTTACTTTTGACACACCTTCATATAGTGCCGATCCATATTATTTTTCAGTAACACCTTTCCAATCGTCTGTTCTGAAAGGTGTAGCGGGCAGGCCTTCTTCGTTGAAAAGAGTAGCTCCGGGATTATTTCCCCATGCATATCTTACGGCGACAGGATTTTTTACTTTATCATTGTATACTACGATCTTGTCACCATCTATTCTGGCTTTTGCCCACTCATATTTTTTGTCAGCTCCGGCAATGATAAATCCTTCCAGATAACCGTATTTGTTGTGTGATACAAGCGGCGAGCCATAAGTCTCCATTGTGATAATAGCCTTATCGCCAACGAACTCGACAGACTTGAATGTAGGCCCCGAACAGATAAGCGAAGCCTGTCCGTAATCCCTATTAAAGGCTATGCGTGCCAGCCTGTGCCCAACGTCCTGCTTATTCAACGGATGAATATCGTTCGGATTGCCTATATCGTAAATCACAGCTTGACCTGTTTTTGGCAGGCTTAAAGTCATTGTCTGGGCTTCGCGAAGCTCTGCCCAGGAACTTTCTACCGGAGTTTTGTCTACTGGGTACAAGTTAGCAAGTTGTACCCAGTAGAATGGGAATTCGTATCCCCATTTGCCGCGCCAGTCGTTTATCATCGCCGGGAAAAGAGTGCGGTAATTATAGGCTTCCCCTACATTATTCTCTCCCTGATACCATATTGCGCCTTTGACGCGGAATGGGGTGATCGGATTTATCATTGTATTGTACAGAGACGAATTAATCATATTCGGCGATACGTCCAAAACATTGTATTCCGCATTGGTCACCGAACCTTTATACATCCATTTTCCTGCCAACAGAAATTTTTCTTTTGCTCCGCTTTGTAGTTCTATATACAGATCTTCGGCAGGACTCCACATGCCGCCGCTTCCTCCATTATCGGTGATGCGGACGGTTATATTGTTTTTACCTTCTTTCAATACTCCCGGAGGTATTTTGTAATAGCGGGGCGTGTCCCAGCCTTTCGAGCTTCCTATTTCTACCCCATTAATCCATGTGATTTCAATATCATCAATTGTTCCGAGCGATATCGCGGCTGCTTTCCCTGCTGCTCCGGCAGGCAATGTGATATCGTACTTAAACCATATATGGCCATCTATCAGCGATAATGGAGTAGTAGACCATTCGCGCGGAACGTCTATCAGACTCCAATCGGAGGCATTGAAATCGGGCTTGAACCAGCCGCCGTCTATTGCCGGATCGGTTTTCATGGCGTCGAGGAAAGCCTGTTTACTTCCGGTATTCTGGTTTATATATTTCTCCAGATTAGCGGCAACTTCAGGGTTATAATACTTTTTAACCCCTTCCGGCAGGGTGTCGAAGGCTTCTATGCTCATCCATGTTTCAATGCCTGTTCCTCCCCACGAAGCATTTATAATACCAATAGGAATATTGAGTTCCTTATATAATTCGCGTGCATAAAAATAGGCTACTCCTGAAAAATCTCCGGCTGTAGCCGGTGAGCAAACCTGCCATTTGGCCGAATAGTCACCCAATGGTTTTGCCTTTATTCCTTTTGGCACTCTTAAAGAGCGAATCTCCGGATAATTGGCATTCGCTATTTCTTCGTCCGAATTGGCCGATTGCTTAACAGTCCATTCCATATTGGACTGCCCGCTGCACAACCATATATCACCTATAAGGATATCATCTAATTCGATGGCATTATTTTTTCCCTTCACAGTCATTGTATATGGGCCGCCATGCGACATAGGCAGGAGTATGACCTCCCATTGTCCTTCTTTGTCGCTGTGGGCTTTCAGTACTTGCCCATTGAACCGCACTTCTACATTTTCTCCCTTATCAGCTGTTCCCCATATCTTCACAGGGGCGTTGCGTTGCAAAACCATATGGTCATTGAAAAAACCGGGTAGTTTCACATCTGCTTTTGTTGATAATATATTTATGAGAAATAATAAAAGAAGAAATAAATTTTTATACGTCATTTTTAAAATATTTTATATAAACCATTTTACTCTAGTATCCATTCGCTCTGCCAATCCAGGACAGGCTTATTATCTTCGAAAGCGATAGGCAGCCATATATACCGGCCATCGATGGCGTTTTCGGGTTTCCACATATCAGCCATGAAGATATAGAGGTCATCCTTGCCCTCAACCTTCTGCACATAAGTGCTTTGTCCTTCAAAGGTGAGTTCTGCGTTCTCGCCACGGCATGGATTACCAAGCTCAGACCAAGGCCCCCAGATAGATTCGGCCACGGCAGAGCGCGCGGCGTTCGGAGCCCATCCTGTACAGCCCGAACCGATGAAATAGTATTTGCCATTGCGTTTAAATACAGACGGGGCTTCCATATACCTGTCGATAAAGACGCGTACATATTTTCCGGTGTGGGAAAGATAGTCGTCTGATAATTCCGCGATATGTGTCGTACTGTTTTCTTCCGACGAATAGACGTGATATACTTTGCCGTCGTCGTCAACAAACAATGTCATATCGCGAGCCATCTGCCCTCCCTGAAAATCGCGTCCGAGAATGTTCAACGAATCGGTATGCGCAGGCATTCCCGAGCCGGTATAGCTTTTTCCCATCGACGGTATATAATCGGATTTATGTAAGTCCTGCACATTTACAGGCCAGCGCCCCGCATTGGGGCGTATGCTTCTGATAAACCTGTACGGCCCTGTTGCTTTATCGCTGACAGCAACACCCGAACGCGCAGCCTTATATCCTTCCGATTTCAATTCCAGATGAAACCACATGACATATTTCTTTGTACCGGGGTTATAAATGACTTTAGGGCGTTCGAGTATACAGCCTGTCTCGACGTCGCTACCCGACCCTTCGGGATCGACGGACAAGGCTATTCCTTCATCTTTCCAGTTTTTCAGGTCTTCCGACGAATAGCAATGTACGCCCATATAGGCTTTATTTCCGGCATCGCCTTCAATTTTATGTTCTCCAAACCAATAGTAAATACCGTTGTTGTACAATAACCCACCTCCGTGTGCGTTGATGTGTACGCCATTGTTGTCCGGCCATATTTCTTTGGGATAGAATGTCCTTACTTCCTTTTCCCTACATGATGCGACAAGACACAATAGCGATACTTGTATAATAACCAAAACAATATTTTTCATAATACCTAACCTTACTGATTATTTTACGTTAGCAGGCCTGAACAAAACCGCATCGGCGACAACCACGCCATCAGCTCCCTCGTTCGAGATTTCCACATAACTGTTTTTTCCATCAGGCAGGTGGAAATTTCCGATGTTTACCCATTCTCCCGATGTCTGGCCGATAACAACAACATCAGATGCTTTAATTGTTATTACGTGTCGTTCCTGTCCATCAAAAACAGTTACTTGAGTATGGGTTGCCGCTTTATCTACTTTAGGAATATAAATATATATTTCATAGTTATTTTCTTTGGCTATTTCCGGCTCATATTTTACTGATTTATAGGTATCTCTCGAATTGTCTGATAAGAAATCAGGCCCATAGGCTTTCCATCCTTCCCTTTTCCATTCTCCGGTTACGGTTACTTTTTCTTTATCGCTGTTGTCCAACAACACTTCGGGCTGCCTTCCGTCAGCTAACGGATTGCCGCGAAATTCGTTCATTATCTCATCTGCATTTACCTGTTGTACTACACTGTTACATTTATCTATAGCCAGGCTTGCGGCAATAGCGGCCGACTGCCCCAATACCATGAATACCGGTTCCATACGGATAGAGCCATAAGCGATGTGGGATGCAGACAGACATACAGGAACCAGCAGATTGCTTACTTCCGATTGTTTCGGTGTTATCGACCTGTATGCTATTGGATAAGGTCCGAATCCGCCGATTTCCACATTCCCTTCGTTTTTAGCCATTCCGTTTACTACATGGCGGTCGCAATTGTGAGAGTCCATAGTATATGCCGCCCACCCGATAGGATCGGTAACTATTTCTCGTCCCTGGCAATGATGTTGTGTCATTACGGTTTCGCCGGTCAGTCGACGCGCTTCGCGCACATAAAGTTGTGGAGACCAATGATTGTTATTTACATATTCATCTTTAGGATAACCCCACCTGCGCATTTGCTCGCGAATGTTCTCAGGAACACTGGGATCGTTGCCAACGAAGTAGAACAGGCCTTTCGTAAAATCTTCGTGCTCTTTGATAATGCGTGCCCGTTCCTCGTAGCTTGCATCGGGATAATCCCAGTTCTTACCGATCATATCCATTGAAAAACCACCCATATTGTTGATATCGGTCTTATGGTTTGGCATAGAAGTCCAGATAAATGCATCAGTATGATATTTCCACGGATATTTTTCTTTTATGCGTTTTAATAATTCATATTTCGCCGGGTCGTAGTTATCGGGCTTTGTAACAGGTATCATATTGTCAGGATCATCTGTCAGGCAAGTACGGAAGCAGTAAGCTTGTACCTTCTTGTCGCCTGTCCCGTTCGGCTGCACGGGCTCAGGATTTACGCCATATATTATACCACTGGTAGAATCTCCCTTGATCATATAAGGGTCTATGCCATCTGGAACCTGGTGGCGATCCATAAGTTGCACACCGTTATAGGTCTCGCCATATATGTTGTTTGCTTCCCTGCCTACGAAATACGATGCTCCTGCACGCGCCATGAGATCGCCTTCGTAAGAGCAGTCGATAAATACTTTTGCCTCTATTTTCCGGTTTGTTTCTTTCGTAGGATTTTTTGAGTTCTCCAGTTCTATTGCTGTAATCACAATACCATCTTTTTTTACATCTACCACACGGGTTTCATACCACACCTCAATGTTGGCTTCATTGATGTAATCGTTGAATTGGGCTTCGGCAACGCCGGGCTCGAAAATCCATTGTTCCAGTTTCCCGTAATGTTTTCCCAAGCGGCGATAGAAGTCGAGAGCCAAACCCTGTACTACATACTTGTTGCCTATATCGGTAAAGCCGAGACCGCCGGAACTCATTCCTCCAAGGTTTTGCCCGGGTACGACAAGTATCACCTTTTTGCCCGACTTGGCAGCGGTATAGGCGGCTATAACTCCGGCAGATGTGCCCCCATAGACGCAAATGTCCGCTTTTTCCGTACCGTTCTGTGAATTGCATGACACAGAGGTGAATATGATAATCGAAATTAAATAAAGAATATTCTTTTTTATACTTTTCATTATTATATTGTTATTGAAATAAATTTTATTTTTAAAAGATTGCATAGAGGTTAAAGGACAGCCATATGAGCATCATGACTGCCCTTTACGTAACCATTAAGTATTATTCGAATCTAAAATAGGTTGTATTCCACCACAATCCGACATCTTTGTAGCCTTTCACACGGAAGCCTACCGAGCATTTTCCCCCAACTACGTTCACATCCATCGAATAGTCGCCCATACCGGCTAACGCAACAGATTTACGAGTTTCTACCCCATCCTTGTCTATAAATATCAGGTCGAAATCGTTAGCCGCACCCGTAGCTTTGCAAGAGAGAGTGTAAGTTCCGTCTGGAATTCCTGTAACCTCCTGTACAAGGCGAGCTTCGAAGTCGGAAAGCCGTACAGCCCATGTGCGCGACACGGTTTTGGCGCTTGCTCCATTTATCGTGTAATTGGTTATTTCGAATGTATTAGGCGTACCACTCATTGTCCAGTGAGTAAACCCGTCAACAAAGTTCCCGTTTTTCAGGATATTATCTCCCGATTGGGCAACCTTGATAATTATATCCGGTACACCGTTTGCCTTTATAGTGAGTGTAGTAGAACGCTTAACGGAGCTGTTTTCTTCCGCCGTTATTTTAAAACTGTTTTTAGTTTTATCAGAAATTTCGCACCAATCGTCAACTGCGGTAACAGTATAATCGAGGTTGGAACTAAAGGCTACAGTAAGGGTTCCTCCGGTCTTATCGAATACTTTGTTTTTCTGATTTTCTTCTATATTGAAGAAAGGTATCCCCTTTTCCTGAGTAACGACAACAGTCACCGGATCGAAATCGGGCGCGGCAACTACAATATTTGTAGATCTCGGCTCTATCGATTCGTTAAACTCTACAATAATGTCGAACCCGATTGCATTTTTGCCCGAGATAGTGCACCACGGATCAGACGGGGTTACACTATAAGCGACTGTTGTACTGATGGGGATAGATATAGTTCCCCCGTCTTTGCTTATCGACACTTCTTTTTCTCCTCTGACAATGAAAGCATCAGACGGATCGTCATCTTTGCAGGATATGAATAGGCAAAGGATAGCTGCGAATATAGATATGTTAAATATAGTTTTCATGAGATTTTAAATATTTATTAGACTTCTTTATTTAGCAAAAGGACCCGTATAATTAATTCCTTTGACAAAATTGCCGACTATATCTTTTTCAAGCATGCCGTCGAACAAGATCCCGCTTCTGAATATTTTGGGCTCGCCCGGTAAGTAGACCGGCACTTTGTCATATCCGTTCATATCAGCCGGAACCGTTATCTGTGGGTCGAGGCTGATTGCTCCCGTATGAGCGACAGAGAAATTACCAACATGGGAATATACGTTGTTTTCGAAAACGCAATTATCGATGTTCGATATGTTGAATTTTGCAGTGGTATAATCTTCCGAAACAAAAATATTATTGCGAAATGTAACATCCTTACCGCGTCCCTCTGCGCCGATACTAAATGAATCGTCACTATAAATAACCGTCGGATATTTGTTGTTGATAACAATCAGGTTATTATAGATATCCGTTTTGCCTACACGGCTCGATATAGTCATCAGGTTGCCTTTCCACGTAGTAGTGTTGAGTGCGAAAATATTGTTGCGTACAACCGTTCCTTTATGGTTGTCGTTCATGCTGTTGCACAACAGCAAACCACCACCTACATTATGATGTACATAATTGTATTGTACAAGGGTATTTTCGCATGCAACATCCACATCAAGACCTTCACCGTCGGCACTGCCATTAGCCATCTGGGTATAGGCCGCTTCATTGTATTGCATCACTATTTCGGTGCAAGAGTAAGGCCACAATCCCGCACTGGCATGTCCCGACCTGCCCAGGAAATTAGCATAGAAACATTTGTTGTTATCTATCCACGAATGGGTAGAACCCATCAGTATCACACCGTCACCACCTGCATAACTGATATCGTTTCCTTGAATTACAACATTACGGTTAGGATACCATTTGTTGTCGTCGTTATCATATTCATTATAGCCGCTACCCTGTTTATCACGTTGCCCCCATTTATTAGTTATCAAAATAGCGGTACGTGCAACCTGATGTATACGGTTGTTAGTGATATAGAGGTTTTCGTACCAGCCAGGCCCTACTTCTTTTGTGGTAAAGGCCTCTACAATAATTCCCCCGAACTCTTTGTTGAAACGTGCGTCGGAGCATATGTCCCTCACATTGAGGTTTGCCGGGTCTACTCCGATGAAAGGGGTTGTTCCCGCCCAATTCACCTCTTCGATGCAACATCCCGATATTTCGATATTTTTTTTCGCGCCGGCAGTCAGGGCTTGAATACGGATTCCCCGGGTTCCCGATTTATTGGTCAAACGAATATTGCGGACACGGAGATTCTCATCCTGGATTAGAATAACCTGATCGCCACTGCCATTTATAGTCGGGCGTTCTGTTCCCCCGTATATATCGAGGATGAATGGTTTTTCGGATGTCCCTTTCAGTTCTTTCAGAATGAGGTTTCCACTAAATACAGACCCACTTTTTAATAAGACTTTCATTCCAGGCGTTTTTTCCAGATATGTTATCTTACTCAAACTCTTGAAAGGCTTATTTTCGCTTAGTCCGTCATTAGTGTCATCTCCGGCCTGGCTGTCTAAGTAATAGATTGTATAGTCACTGTCATCGACAACCGGAATCGTAGGAGCAACAGTGGCTTCGGAAAATTTTATGTCCGGCAGGTTCGGATTATCAGGATCGCCAGATCTGTCCGAATCGTCATTGCTGCATCCATAGATGGATGTGATCGAAAAAGACAGCAGCAAACAATAAAGTATATATTTCATAAGCTTTTGATTTCATTGTTTTATTTATTATGTCCGGCTATACTTGACCTGTAAACCGGACATAAATGAATAGTGTGGATTAATTATTCGCGTAACCCGGATTCTGTTTTACAACCCCTTCCGATTCAAGGATATACTTTGACGGGATAGCAAAACGTACTTTATGGGCACCCGACTGACTGTTAGGAAATTGCGCTTTAGAATCCGAAACAAATGTTCCATGACGTATCTTATCCTGACGAGAAAGGCCTTCAGCCATAAATTCATGCAGACGTTCATCAAGGACAGCTCTGTTAAAAGATTCTTTATTCGCTGTTTGCGCTGCTGTAAGATCCGGCAGGCTCACCCGCGAACGGATTTCATTTACAAGGTCTATTGCTTCCCGGGTAGGGCTGCCATTATTTTCGTTGATACATTCGGCTAAAGAAAGCATAACATCAGCAAAACGGTATACGATAAGGTCTACCGAACAATATTCACCTCCGGTATATGTGTGATCGTCTACTTTCACTATGGCAGCCGCGCTTTTGAGAAAGCCGTTATCTCTGTTATTAACTTCACCGGTGATACTCACATAGTCGGTAACAATGCTGTTCAAACGATCGTCCCCTGCTTCGAAAGTATCATAAAAATTCCAGTGCATACCAAATGTAAACCAGCATTGGCGATCTTGTTTCCATCGCACAGGGTAGAACTGGATTATTGCCCGGTTTTGCATCCCGTCGGCTAAACCGCAAGGTATGGCATGGATAATTTCTTTATTCCTTACATTATACATATTAAAGATATCCCTGTAATTAGACATGAGTTTGTAAGGATTGTCACGGTATCCATAAAGTTCACGCGCAACCTTCTCCGCTTCCACAAAATTACGGTTTGCCATATGGAACTTGAGTTTAAGCATCAGCGCCATCCCTTTAGATACACGTCCCCATTCATCATCCTGTCTGATAGGCAAGCCTCCTGCAATAGCATCGTCCAGATAGCCGATCATGATGTTACAATACTCTTGATCACTAAGCCTTGGGATAAGTACTTTCGCTTCGGGATTGGCTAAAGCCTCATCTGTAACAAGGGGTACAGGGCCAAACAGATCGTAAAGGATGAACCCGATCCAGGCATAAAGGCATTTGGCTTCAGCAGTTGCTTTGGTTTTTAAAGTACTGGTTATCGGCGCCGCTTCTATTCTTTTTATTGTTTCTTTGATAGAAGTGAGCTTATTATATTGAGAATACATCCTTTCAGTAAAATCTTTAGCGTAACCGCTTGTCGCATTCTCTTCCCAGCGATGTTCCTGATACTGAGGGTAGCTTGTCGCTTCTGTCCAACGGCTAGCCATAGTACCGGCTGTAAAGTCGGATGCCACTTGATAACTATATTGGTCGACTCCATAAAAGCTTCCGTATCCCATTCTGAATGGCATATGATAAAGGGCGGTGAGAGCTTTGTTTACATCGTCTTCGTTGCGGAAGAAGTTTTCGGGGTATATTTCATTGAACGATTCCCTTTCTAAAGTACAGGAAGTTATGGAAAGAAGAAATCCAATAAAAACAGATAAATATATTTTTGTTTTCATACTTTTTTAGAATTTAAAGTCAATACCAAACGTGAATGCACTTGTGCTGGGATACATATAGATATCGTATTCCGGATCATGTCCTTTGTAAGGCGATATTGTAGCGATATTCTTTACTGTTGCATTAAATCGAATAGACTGAACGAAGTTTTTGGTAATCTTTTTTGGAAGAGTGTATCCGAGAGAAATATTATCTATACGGAAAAACCATGCCTTTTCCATAAAGTAATCGCCATATCCCCATTGTGAAGCCGTAGTTTGGGTAAATCCGGGTATATTCGAACCGGAATTATTGTATGTAAAACGGTCATTGAATGTAGTGATCGTATTGATACCCTGATAAGGGCCATAGTCGATAAGGGCTTTACGGTCATTATTTTTCCAGTTGTTAAGTTTTCCGTAAATATAAATGTTCAGGTCGAAGTTTTTATATTTGAACGTATTGTTCCAACTGATAGGGATAGGGGTGTTGTGGCCTATCATTACAAGGTCGGCCTTATCTATCTTGCCATCAGGTTCGCCCGCATACTGAGGCCTACCGTTTTCGTCCCTTACTATTTCTCCATTTGCATCATATAGATATCCGTCGCGGTCTACTATTTTGACGGCGCCGGCAACAGCTCCCGGCATATGGGCTACTGTTTCTCCCGGCTGTATGATACCACCGGTTTCATAATACCACATTTCATCCCAGCGTTTGTGATAACGGTCATTGATATCCAATATTTCCGATGGATCACGTTTCGAAGCAAAGTCTTTGTAATATGTGAGGGTAAACTGAGTGTGCCATATAAGTGAATTAGGCAATGCAACCGTGCCGAACAACATAAGGTCGATACCCTGGGTCTTATCCTGACGCTGGGTGTTATAGTTAATGGTGTTTATTTCATGGAAAGACATAAGGTTCTTTGTTCCGATCCTGTCTTTAATAGTACGCTCGTAAACGTCTATACTTCCTCCGAATTTGTTATCGAAGAATCCGAAATCCAGCCCCAGGTTGATATCCTCCTGCGATTCCCACGACAGATTTGGATTACCCAGAGCGGCAAGTGCAACCCCGCTGGTATGCTTATTGTTGAAATAATAGTCTTTCCCAGCTGTATAATATGTATTGATACCTGTAAGGCTACCAGCATTTCCTGTTACACCATATCCTGCTCTGAGTTTCAGATTATAGAGCCAGTTTATATCTTTCAAGAATTTCTCCTGTTCGATACGCCAGGCAAGCGCTACCCCACCAAAGTTTCCCCATTGTTTGTTCGGAGCGAAATTTGAGGAACCATCGCGACGGAAATTGGCTGTAAGCAGATAACGGTCTTTATAAGAATAGTTTACACGTGATATAAGAGATGCATTTTCACCTGTATATCTTGATGACCCCACTTCCGGCCTTTCGTAAGTACCCAACCCCAGATTATGCCACTTGGCTGCATCGTACGGGAATCCCCTGTTTTCGGCCGATACGCTTTCGTTTTGTTGCTCGTAATATTCCCAACCCACCATTGCGTTCAACTTGTGATTTTGAGCAAAGGTTTTATTATAAGTAGCTGTAATGTTAAAATAATAGTTGTCTAACTCGCTACTACCTATTCTTGCAACACCTTGTGAATTAATTCCTTCTTGCGTGGTCATCGGGAAATAAGCGCCTGTTTTAGCAAATTTACGGTCATAGCCTACTGTTGTTTTTAATGTCAACTCTTTGATAGGGTTAATGTCGACAAAGGCAGACGAAAGCAAGTTGTCCTTTTTGGTATGCATCGATACTTCGAGCAACGATACCGGATTTTGCGACAGTCCGTAAATGGTACCGAGCGCGTAGTTACCATTCTCGTCGCGGATAGGTATTGTAGGATCATACTTGCGTGCTGCCTGAAACAGGGTTGTAGATCCTCCTGCGCCGGATATGGGCACATCGTTGGAATTGATACGTGAATAGCTTATGCTGATCCCCCCTTTAATATACTTACTGAACCGCTGATCTATATTGATACGTCCGGTAGTTCTTGCATAATCGTTTGTTTTTACAATACCGTCGTTACTCATATGTCCCAATGAAATCAGATAGCTATTATTCGCGTTTCCTCCTGTTACCGAAAGGTCATATTGCTGTATCTCTCCATTATGTGTGATTGCATCGTACCAGTCAGTACCGCCAATGAAGTGATCTATATATTCCCATTTGTAATTCCATTTCTGTCCGGCATCTTCATAAAGCCTGCGGATTTCTTCCCCACTGCCCGGTAAAGCCTTGTTTCCCCAAGGATAATAGCCTTGATCCTTAAGCCAGCGTTCCAGCTGAGAATCATTTGATGCGCGCATATAATCTTTTGGCTTCATTACATCCGGTTTTTGGTCAATCCATTGGGTCGTATACGAAGCTTTAAATAAAACATCCACGCGCTTACTGCCTTCAGCTCCGCGTTTTGTAGTAATAAGGATAACGCCACCGGCAGCCCTCGATCCGTATATGGAAGTGGCACTGGCATCCTTTAGAACTTGTATATCCTGAACATCATCCGGATTGATATTATCGAGTACGCTTTCTTTGTCACCTTTTCCAAAATTAAGACCGGTGCTAGGCTCCCACATCGTACTTACAGGCACTCCGTCTATAACGATAAGTGGAGATGAACCGGTTGCAGAGCCACGTATCTGCATCCAAACGGCCGCTCCCGGCTGGCTACTTGTCTGTGTAAACGACAAGCCGGGCGCAGCGCCTTTGAGCGCCTGAGCCAATGTTGTATTGGCTAACTTAGGCAACTCATCGCCTTTGATAGATGCAATGGAGCCGGTGAGGTCGCTTTTTCTCTGTACTCCATATCCAATTACCACTACCTCTTCCAAGGCCTGTACATTCTGGACGAGCCTTATATCAACTTCCTTTTTCCTGTCTACCTTTATTTCCTGAGAGATATATCCGACATAGGATACTTTAAGTACTGAGTTGGGAGGGGTATCGAGACTAAATCTTCCGTCAACATCAGAGGTCACAGCCTTGTTCGTATTCTTTACTGCAATAACGACTCCAATAAGGGGATCGCCATTTTCGTCGACCACTGTCCCGGTCACGTTTGTTTGTGGCTGATTGTCGGCCTGAGATGGTTTCTGTGTTAAAGAAAAGGTGTTTCCGTTGCGTTTGTATGCGAGAGTTGTTGAAGACAGTATTTTGTTCATAAAGTCTTCTATAATCATGTTGGATGCCGAAACGGTTATGTTCTTATCGGTTGGCAGAATAACATCCATGTATGTGAAACGGTAAACTGTGCTTTTTTCGACTTTGTCGAGAACCGATTGCAAATTTTCATTCGTAACAGATAATGTTACAGTCGTTTGTTGCTGAGCAAAAACTCTATCCGGCAAAAAGAAAATGCCAATGAATAGAACAAATAAAAACAGATTTTTTTTATTACATTTGTGACAATAAGTTTTTCTTGGATAATGTAAATTGTCCATACTAATTTAATTTTAAGGTTGATACTAAAAGAATTACATGAAGGTATTAACCCGTCAGGGGAACTGTAAAATGTGGGATTTTACAGTTCCTTTTTTAGAAATAGTCCTTTTCTTTCATGCTTTTTTATTTATGGTTGACAATAGGATCTAAAGTACAGGCTTTTTTGTCCGGTTATTTTTTTAATTGAACCGGATCGATATTTTATCACCTGTTTTAGTATATTCAAAGTTATAGTGTAACTGCAATATTTTCAATATGCCATCTATATAATCTTCTTTAAAGCTTCCTGTAAAGAGGTGCTTGTTGTAATCCGCTCCTGTTATTTCTATATCAACACCATAGCGCCGTTCCAGTTTTTCCATAATATCGGAGAATTTGACCGACCTGAATACCAATTCTCCTCGAAGCCATGCCGTTTCGAAGTGGGTGGTAGTTTTAAATATCGATAAAATGTCGTGATCTTTATAATATGTGGCTTTTTCCTGTGGCGACAGTATTATCGTTTGCGGCTTAGCCCCTTTAGTCGTAAGTTCTATACTACCTTCTATCAGGGAAGTTTCGATTATGGGCGAATCGTCGTATGTATTTACATTAAATTTTGTTCCCAGTACTTTTATCCGTATCAAGTCGGTATTCACATAAAAAGGGATTTTCTCATTTTTAACAACATCAAGATATGCTTCTCCGCTCAGAAAAATTTCCCGGTTTTTGAGCCCGAAGTCTGAAGAATATGATATTGAGGTTGCAGCATTAAGGAAAATGGCTGTACCATCGGGCAATGTAATTTGAGCTTTTTCGCCACTGGCTATATTTACAGAAGTTGAGCCGGCGACAAAATCAGTCAGTTTCTTATTATCAGTGTAATAATAAATATTGAGTCCTATGATAAAAGGAATTAGTATGGCGGCGGCTATTCTTCCCACTTTATAGAATAAGTGTTGCCTTTTCTTTTGTCGAGGTACGATTGCCAGTTTACCAATTAATTGGTCGAAGTCGGTTTCGGAAATCACATCACCTTCGAAGTTATCCCATATACCGGACAAAATATCATTCAATTCGGAGTCGGACAACATCGAAAGATTTTGCTTCAGAGATCCTCGTTCCTCGGTGTTCAACGTTCCGCAAATATGGGTATTTATTAACTTTTCGATTTTGCTTCTCATTTTTGAAACTTCTTTTGTTAACATGCTCTATAAGTTATTACGAAGCATATGAAAAAGTCTACTATGAGATTTTTGATTTTTTTTGCTTTAATCGAAAAAAAGTAGGAACAGCAAGCTTGCCTGCCCCATTTCTTTCCTCAATATTTTCATCGCCGATGATAATATATTATAGATGGTTTGTTCGCTAATATTAAGTTTTTGGGCTATTTCGGATGAAGGAAGCCTTTGTTCTTTACTCAATTCAAATATTTCGCGCTGACGGGGTGTTAGTTTTGCCTTGGCATTGTCCAATTGTTGCAGAAAATAATCGTAATCTATTGTTTGTTCGATATTATCATTGCCATCAGCATACAATTCATCACAGTATGCCATATAATCCTCAAATACGGGATTATTTATTTGCTTCCGGAATTCATCTATTATTTTATTTTTTGAAATTTTGAATAGATAGGATTTGAATGACATAGAGGGATCTATATTCTCGCGGTTTATCCATACTTTAATAAAAGTTTCCTGCGTAATATCGTTTGCCATAGATCTCGATCGAGTCAGACTGAATACAAAGCCATACAATCTACCTGAATATTCTTCATAAAGAATTCTAAAATCCTGGTGAGAACCTTTCATTAATCCCTCTATGTGTTTTGTAAAACTCACTTTCAGGTAAAATTATTGTTTTTAGGTATATTTACAGACTAACAAAACAAAGTTATAATATTTGTTCGAAGTTTTATTAAATTCAAAAATAAAATATATTTGAGGAAATCAAATTGAGAAAAGAATCAAATTTTTAATTTTACGCCATTGCTTAAAAGGATGAAAATAACCGAACATTTTCATCCAACAGGAATAGCATTAACTACTGATTGGCATTAAATATAAACTCTTTTTAATATTTTAATTGTCAGCTTCAAAAAATAAAAAATCGAGATAGCCTCTTTCTCAAAAATATGATTTTGCAAACTCCATCTGACAAATCAGATACAATTACATATACACTAGCGCATTTCGCGATATTTTAGCTTTTTTAGTGGCTGTTTAACTCTTAAATTCGTATATTTGTATCTCTTTTTAAGAAAGTCCAATTTAGCTTTCAAAACATTGATAATCAACAACATTAAATACATTTAATTTAAACGAATTATGATTACAATCGACAAATTCAACTTTTCAGGCAAGAAAGTCTTCGTCAGAGTTGACTTCAACGTACCTTTGGATGCGCAATTCAACATTACAGACGATACACGTATCCGTGCAGCATTGCCTACATTGAAAAAAATCATAGCTGATGGCGGTAGTCCTATTATAGCTTCGCATCTTGGACGTCCGAAAGGCGTAGAAGATAAATACTCGCTAAAACATATCCTGGCTCACGTATCTAAGCTTCTTGGCGTAGATGTACAATTCGCTAACGACTGCGTAGGCGAAGAAGCCGGAGTAAAGGCTGCTGCCCTTCAACCGGGAGAAGCTCTTTTGCTGGAAAATCTCCGTTTCTATGCCGAAGAAGAAGGCAAACCTCGCGGATTGGCAGAAGACGCCAGCGATGAAGTTAAAGCTGCAGCAAAAAAAGCAATTAAAGAAAGTCAAAAAGAATTTACAAAAACATTGGCTTCCTATGCCGATGTATATGTAAACGATGCATTCGGTACGGCTCACCGTGCACACGCATCTACAGCTCTTATTGCTGACCTGTTCGATGCTGAACACAAAATGTTCGGTTATCTGATGCAAAAAGAAATAGACGCAGTAGAAAAAGTATTGAAAGATACAGCCCGTCCGTTTACAGCTATTATCGGAGGCGCTAAAGTTTCTTCGAAAATAGACATTATCGAAAACCTGCTGGACAAGGTAAACAACCTTGTTATAGGTGGAGGTATGGCATTTACATTCCTTAAAGCGGCAGGAGGTAAGATCGGTAACTCATTAGTAGAAGACGACAAACTTGATTTGGCTAACGAAATCGTAGCTAAAGCTAAAGCAAACGGTGTAGCCCTTGTTATTGCAAGCGATGCTAAGATAGCCGATGCGTTCAGCAACGACGCTAATACTCAAATTTCGGAAGCTAACGCAATTCCTGACGGATGGATGGGATTAGACGTAGGCCCTAAAGGCGAAAAAGAAATCGCTGACGTACTTATGGCTTCAAAAACTATCCTTTGGAATGGTCCTGTAGGCGTATTCGAATTCGACAACTTTGCACAAGGAACAAAAGTTACTGCCGAAGCTGTTGCTGCTGCTACTAAAGCCGGAGCATTCTCGCTTGTAGGCGGTGGAGACTCTGTTGCTGCCGTTAACAAATTCGGTTTGGCCGACCAGGTATCTTATGTTTCTACCGGTGGCGGAGCATTGCTTGAGTTCATCGAAGGTAAAGTTCTTCCGGGAATCAAAGCTATCAGGGGATACTAACCGTATCCACTAAAATATTGAAAAGCCTGTACTTCATGTACGGGCTTTTTTATTTAAAGTAATCATTGTCGCATCTGACTATATTTTCATTATTGCGAGCGAAACGTAGTGTAGCAAAGCAATCCGGTAATTTTAAATATTAAAATCAACACAATCTAACATTTTGACATAGTACATGTCAAAAAATATTTTATATATATTTAAAAGGCTTATTATATTGCCCTTACAGGGCGCAGTTCCTTCGGTTGTCATCTACCCGGGGTGTTACCCCGGGCTGGAATATATCAGGCTTTCAGCCTGTTTCTTTCCTTGATGCCCTGAAGGGGCTACATAATATAGCCCAATGGCAACGCCTTGGGTGGGAAAACGAAATCCCCTGAAACCGCGCCCTGTAAGGGCAATATAAGATTTTGTAATATTTTTTGTCATATACTATGCATTTTGACTATTTTCGGGTTTGCCCTAGGGAATATAGTCAATGAATCTCCATGTTGAAGAATTATTTCTATATTTGTACCAAACAAAAGGCTCTAGCTATGAAGAAAATTATATTTTACATCACATGTAGCCTGCTTCCCGTCCTAGGTTTCGCACAAGTGGTGAAACTTGGTGAACGGTTTACTAAAGTACCCGTTATAGAAGAAAAAGTAACATTCATGAAGGAAATACCGATGAAAGACGGCATTTCGGCAAGCGACAATTACAACCTACTGAAACAATGGGCTACAGACAGTTACGGAAGAGACCCATTTATATCCAGCGTGCGTCATGACGGAGCAAGTCAAGAGTTTATCGCTAAGTCACGGATCGAACTCGTGTTACCGGCTAATGCGAAAGGTATACGCGAAAAAATGATAATGCGATACCGCATCAACGGATTTCTGTTTAAAGATAAATGCGTACTCGAAATAACTGAAATATCTTATCTGTACGAAAATTCGAAGAAAAACATAGTATTACCGAGAGTGATGCGCGCCGAAGATTTTATTACAGACAAAGCCATTGCCATCGAAGACGGGCTACAAGAATACAAAATAAACACCCGGAAAAGCACACTTTATTTTCTGGATGAATTATCTAAAAGTTTTGAAATTCAATTCGGATACTAAGAACGGAAGATTCTCTTACTGGGTAAAACTATAACAATTCCTATATAAAACAGAAAAGGTTACCTCACAGATGGTAGCCTTTTTTGTTTTAAGACATTTTCACCTGAAAAAGATTATATATCCATCCCTATTCCGCCCATATTTTCCTATCTTTGTTACTATTCGTAATTTTAAAACATAATTATTATGTCGAAAGAGATACTTAATCTAAAACCAAAACAGTTGTGGAAACATTTCTACGATTTAACTCAAATCCCTCGTCCGACAGGACAGATGAAGGAAGTAACAAAGCATGTGATTGACTTTGGCAAATCGTTAGGATTGGAAGTAAAACAAGATAAGACAGGCAATGTGCTTATCATCAAACCCGCAACGAAAGGGATGGAGAAAGCTCCGGTTGTGATCCTGCAATCACACTTGGATATGGTTCCACAAAAGAACTCGGATGTGAAACATGATTTTACTAAAGATCCGGTAGAAACCAAAATAGAAGGAAATCTGGTGAAGGCCAAATCGACCACTCTTGGTGCCGACAACGGTATCGGAGCCGCTGCCATGATGGCTGTACTGGAAGATACAAAGCTGAAACACGGTAAAATAGAAGCTCTCTTTACAGTGGACGAAGAAGTGGGCATGGTGGGTGCATCAGGACTGAAAAAAGGATTCCTATCGGGAAGCATCCTGTTGAATCTGGATACAGAGGAAATAGGTGAGCTTTGCGTAGGTTGTGCCGGAGGTGTAGACGTTAATGCAGAATGGGAATTTAAAGATGTAGAAGTCCCAAAAGACGATATAGCTTACAAAATAACACTGAAAGGACTTAGAGGCGGGCATTCGGGCACAGAGATACATCTGGGCAGAGCCAACGCCAACAAGTTGATGGCCTACTTCCTGAAAGATGCCATAAGCAATTATGAAGTGCGCCTGGCTTCCATCGACGGAGGATCGCTTCGGAATGCTATCCCTCGCGAATCGTTTGCGATAGTTACCCTGCCTGAAGAAGACGAAAAAGACTTCGCAAAATTGGTAAAGGAATACGAAAAGATTTTTAAAGAAGAATATAAAGCGGTTGAGCACAACCTGTCGTTCAAAGCAGCGAAAACAGACTTGCCTGCGACGCTTATCCCTGAAGAAATACAGGATGGCCTGATCAATGCAGTTATAGGTTGTCAGAATGGTGTTATCAGCATGTTAACAGACTTCGTAGGCATTGTGGAAACATCGACAAACCTTGCACGTGTGAAATCGGAACCGGGACGCATTATCGCCCAAATGCTTGCACGCAGTTCGTCCGAATCGCGCAAAGATAAGATCGGTTCGAGCCTCGAAAGCGTATTCTCGTTGGCAGGCGCTAAAGTAACCATCGAAAACGGTTATCCGGGATGGCAGCCTAATGCCCAGTCGGAAACATTGAATATGATGTCGAAGCTTTATAAGGATACATATAAGGAAGATGCTCATGTGGTGGTAGTTCATGCCGGACTGGAATGTGGTATTATCCTATCCAGCACTCCGGGATTGGATATCGTTTCCTTCGGGCCGACAATCCTCAACGCTCACTCTCCCGACGAGTATGTAGAGGTGGATACAGTAGAGACATTTTATGACTATCTGGTGAAAACACTGGAGAAAATCAAATAAAACAGAGACGGCGGGGATTCAGTCCCCGCCGTTTTTTTGTGTAAAATCACTTATCTCTTCGTATCAAATTTAGGGCAAACGCATCAAAATAATACTAGAGAGCTAATTAACTATCAATTAGACATATACAGTTTTCTTAAAAAATAAGACATTAAGCTGGATTGCTTCGGGACAAGCCCTCGCAATGACGAGAGAGCTTTATTGTGAACGTCATTGCGAGTCGGAACCCAATTTTTTGGGCACAATGTGTATATGACAGAATGCTAAATCGCTACATTTTTGACATGTTGAATATATTTTTATTTCACTCATTATCAACAGTATATAAAAATCTGTCATTGGTAATTAGCTATGCTAATCGGCGGAGCCAACAATAGTGAATCAATCCAGAAAAAGAAATGAATTTTGATGCGTTTGCCATATATCAAATTCATCAAATCGTACTTTTCCAAAATCTTTCGCAGTCTTGATACCTGAGGTTCTATTGTCAGGATCGAAAGTAGAGTAACCCTCTTCGCTGTCTTCATGCAAGAACCAGTAATTGTCGTCCGGCGAATATTTGAAAGTAATAATTCTTATCCATCGCGAAGAACTGCCGCCATTGAACTCGACGGAAAAAGAACCTTTGTTGATGGTCATTTTCACATAAGGGTCGCTCGTCGCGCCTCCGTAGTTTGCGCCAAGAACCACATTATCGTTACGAACCGCCAGTCTACAAGTATTATCTTCCTGACCCAGCAAGATTAAAAGCGGCCTCCTGTCTTCATCTGTTTCTCCTCCGTTTTTCTTGAGAATCATAAGCCTGTCCGCGTATTGATCGAGGTTTAGATCACCCGAAATGGTGTCGAAAATGACATAACCTTCCGGCACAAACTGCGACAAGTCGTTGAGTAGACGAGCATCCGTATCTACGTCTGCTTCAATCAGCTTCATGATTTCGCTTTGCTCCATCTGTAAATAATCTGCAACTATTTTCCAGTCACTTAATACAAGATATATCGATATGGGGGCTTTCCCTTTTTTGTATAAAAGTGCTCCAAAAACATCCTTTGCTTTTGTGTCGATAATCTGATTCTCACCATTATCGATGACAAAAGACAGATACCTTTTTTCGGCCTGATTAGTACTGATACCTAATTTTTCGAAATTACCGCTTATTTCCGCCGCATACCAGCCAAAATCATCGTTAACAGCAAAATACTCCTGCGCTTCATCCGAGTCTTCATCTTCAAAATGCCGCGTTTCCGGGAAGATTAATATCAGGCAGGTTTCGTTTATCACCTGAATACTATCGGGAATGCTATTCTCATTTTCCGCCTGCGGGTTCGCCGTTTGTTTGCAACCGCCCGCGAGTAGCATTATCGCGCCTAAAAGGATGAGTATCTTTTTCATTTGTTTTCTATTTTAGTCTTCTTGCTCATTGTTTGAAATAACAAACGCTATTTCATTACAATTTTTTCATAGGAATGGCTGTCGTTTCCCCTACCTGTTTCAACGACAGCAATACACCGTTGGAATTAAGCGTAAAATCGAACGATTTACCTGTATTGCCCGGCATTGTGATTTCGCCTTTCTTTTGCCGAGCATCATAAGTGTATGAGCAGGTCAGCGGAGAGGCATTCGGTCCGGTATAGATATCTACAACATCCGAAGCAAGAAATACTACTTTTAAGCCGCTATCGGCATGTGAATAGGAAGCGCCTGAAAGCTCATTGACCGCAACCGTATTAATCGTGTTGGACGTTTGAACGGTCTTTTTTGTTGAAGAACAGCTCATTAAAAACAATGAGGCAATGCTGATAATCATAATTACTTTTTTCATCCCTGTAATTTTTAAATTTCTAGTTTGTATTTTTCTTAATTATCACAATTGTTTGTGATTGTATTCTTAGACAGTTTCCAATTTAAAAAGTTTAATTTTCTTTATAAAAATTTTCATTAATAATGAGAATCAGGAGTAGTAAGTAGTGAGTAGTTATCAGTCAACAATTAGTTACAAGTTATTGTCGCTTCGCGCCATTCTTCATTTTTTATTTTTCTTCATTTTTTCGACGCGGTTGCCCTGGCGAGGATTCAGTCCCCGCCGTCTCTTTATTTCTTTCGCCTTATTTTTTATTGATTTGTAGCCTCCAGATAATTCTTCAATGTATAGGAATACATTTCGAGCATCTTTTCCAAGACAAAGTCGTGGTCGATATAATCGAGGTCTATTTTGGTTATTTGTTTCTCCAGGTATGCATTGAAGTTGTCCGATTGCTCTTTCGTATATTTGCCATTGAATCTGTCTGTTTTGTAGAACAGATTATAAGCAATGTAGTTACAAGGGTATATTTCGTAATTGCTATGTATCTCCTTATCGATGATCTTTGCAGCCAGTTCTGCCTGTATACGTTTGTCGGGTTCGGTAATCTTGTCCAATTCGGGATTGATACATTTACACAGGCGGAACATCACATTTCCTTTTTTGCCCAAAATACCGATCTCCATATTCAACAGGTCGTCACGCTGGCTTTTCTTGAATTCCGGATTATCGCGTTTTTGCTGAAACTCTTTTGCTTTCAGATAATCGCACGGATCATATTCGTAGGAAATTGAAAGCGGGATCAGGTTCATTTCCCTCAAACTTTCAAGGAATGATTTGTTGTCAGGGTACAGAGCCAACATTTTCAATAAACTATCTTGGGTTCTGTCGTCAGAATTTTTAGCCCTACCCTCACGCTGGGCGATCCATACAGATTCTTTCTTTTCGTTGATGGCATAATGAATATATTCCGACATATGCTTCGATGCCAAAAGGCGCTCTTTTACAGATAGTCCCCGCCTTACCAGGAAGCTCTTATTGAGCCTTACCAGCTTGTCTATCCACGGATGGATAAGCAGATTATCGCCGATGGCAATTTCTGTTGTTTCCAAGCCTTGTTCGTGGCGCAAGATATTGAATAATCCTGCATCGAGCACTATATCTCTGTGATTCGACAAAAACAGATGTTCTACCGAACGGTCTATATTTTCCCAATTCTCGCTTTTTATACTGGACGACACTCTCATCCCCATGGCTTTTACCACAGGGTAGATCATTGCAGCCTGAAATTGTTTCTTTGTCTTATATTTCGACATTTCAGCGGAAAATTCATCCCAGTTTATTTCCGGAAGAATATATTTCACTGCATGCTGAAATCCGGGATCAACAAGTATATCCTGAATTGCTTGTTCCACCTCATAATCGTACAAAGGCGCTATATCGTCAAATTTGTCACTCATAGTATATTTTAATTCTCGTTAAACTCGTTTTCAATAATTTCCGCCAAAACTTCAGTTATATTCAATCCGGCAGCAGCTACTTGTTGCGGGATAAAACTGGTCTGTGTCATTCCCGGGGTGGTATTCACTTCCAAGAGGTAAGGAGTATCTTCGCTAATAATAAAATCAGCCCGGATAATACCTTTAGCCCCCACTAAGTCGTATATCACACGGGTAAGCTTTTGTATCCGCATTGTCATATCCTCCGATATGCGCGCAGGAGTAATTTCTTCGACTTGCCCTTCATACTTGGCTTTATAATCAAAAAATTCGTTGGTTGTAACCACTTCCGTCAAAGGAAAGACAACCTCCCTACCCTTTACTTTATAGCAACCACATGTTACTTCCCTTCCGCTTATAAAACTTTCGACAATAACATCCGGAGTCTCTGCGAATGCTGTATCAATAGCCTCTTGCAATTGGCCGATGGTTTTTACCTTCGTAGTAGCAAAACTAGAACCTCCGGTGTTTGGTTTTACAAACATAGGAAATCCCAGCTTATTTGCAATATCGCTAGTGTTATATTTTGTTTCTTTATTAAGATAAACAGATTGGGCTACGTTTATTCCAAAGTTTTTCAAATAGTTATTACACACGAATTTATTCATGGTAAGCGACGAAGCCATCATACCGCAGGTAGAATAAGGGACGCCTAACATATCCAGATATCCCTGCATCCGTCCGTCTTCGCCCGGTGTGCCGTGGATGGTTATGTAAGCAAAATCGAATACCACTTTTTCACCTGTATATGTATCTGTAAAACTGAAATCGTTTTTATCGACAGTATAAATATTCCCGTCCACATCTACCGTCCAGCCTTCTTTTACGACTTTTACTTTGTAAACGTTGTATTTATTTTTATCCAGAAAAGAATATATACCAGCCATACTTTTAGCTGATATTACAATTTCTGAGGTATACCCACCCCATACTATAGCTACATTGCGTTTCATTTTTTATTAGCTGGAGCTATTAGCCCTTAGCTGATAGCTTATTATTTTTTCGAGTTATACTTATTAGTTGTTAGCATTTCATTTACTAATTGGCTAATCTCCAAATTATAAAATTACCTCTCCCTATTCCCTATATATGTACGCCATCTGTCCAAAAGCCGGCTCATATCCTCCGGAAGGGCTGCCTCAAACATCATCTCTTCACCCGTACGGGGATGCACAAAGCCCAATGTCCGGGCATGCAATGCCTGACGCGGGCAGATAGTGAAACAGTTTTGAACAAATTGTTTGTATTTAGCAAAGTTGGTTCCTTTGAGAACCTGATTTCCGCCATACCTTTCATCGTTGAAAAGTGTATGGCCTATATGCTTCATATGTACACGGATCTGATGTGTGCGACCCGTTTCCAAACGGCACCGGACAAGCGTGACATACCCCAATCGTTCTATTACCTGATAGTGTGTAACAGCCGGCTTGCCGTGCTCACCATCGGGAAATACAGTCATCAACATACGGTCTTTGAGATCGCGCCCGATATTCCCCTCTATACGTCCTTCGTCTTCATTGACCAATCCCCAAACCAAAGCTATGTACTGACGCTTGGTCGTTTTATTGAAAAACTGCGCCGAAAGATGAGTCTTGGCAAATGCTGTCTTGGCAACAAGCAGAAGTCCCGAGGTATCTTTATCTATACGGTGAACAATACCCAGACGAGGGTCTTTGGCATCGTATTCGGGCGTATCTTTCAATCTGTAGGCAATGGCGTTGACCAGTGTTCCCTGATAATTGCCAAAGCCGGGATGCACTACCAAGCCGGGCGCTTTGTTTATCACCATCAGGTCGGCATCTTCGTAGACTACGTCGAGCGGTATATCTTCAGGGATTATTTCCAGGTCGCGGCGGGGACGATCCATTACCACAGATATTACATCCAATGGTTTTATTTTATAGTTCGACTTTACAGGATTATCGTTTACAAGGATGCAATTGGCTTCGGCGGCTTGTTGTATGCGGTTGCGCGATACACCTACAATATGCATGGCGAGGTATTTATCCACACGTATTTGCCCTTGTCCTTTATCGGCGACGAACCGATAATGTTCATATAATTCGGAGTTTTGCCCGGTCGCAAAATCATCTTCCGAAAAATCTTCTATTTCGTCAAATGAATCGTCTGTCATTACTCAAAAAAAGATTCTTCTACAGGCTGACCTTCTGTTATACTGTCTTCTTGCGGGGTATCGCCGCCGGCTCCTACAGTCAATACTAATGAGGCTCCTTTGGGGATTTTTTGTCCCGGAACGATATTCTTTCCGCTATAAGAAACCGAGATAACCAATCCTTTGTATGTAGCCGGAACTTCTTCTATTGTGATTCGTGTAAATCCAAGTGAATTTAATTGTGCTTCGGCCTGACGGCGCGAAAAATCTTTCAGTTCGGGAATAGCTACCATCTGTACGCCTCTTGCTTTGACGATGAGGAAAACGGTACGGCCTTTTTTTACATTCGATTCCCCTATGGGTACCTGTTCTATAACCGAACCGGGAACGCCCTCGGCCTGATAGACAGAATCGCTGATTTCGTATCCCAAGTTGGACGAACGGAGAATGTTCATTGCTTCTTCTGCCTGCAATCCCTTTACCGACGGCACTGTGATAGATTCATTATGCTTGGTGTAGAAATTAAGCGCAATCAGTACAACAATGATTAATGCCACCGCTACAGCAGCCATTAACAGGAGGTTCTTCACATAGACGTTAGCCAAAAACCTTGATAAAATATTTTGTTTCTTCATGTACTGTTATACTGAACGAATATTAGTGCAAAAGTATTAAAAAAAATGTTTGTTTCACGTCTTTTGGCTTATATATTCCGTTTTACTATAGCGTATTTAGGGATATATAACAAAAAAGGAAAAATCTAAACTGATTAGTTTATAGGTAAAACAAAAGAAGCTGCCCCAAAAGAACAGCTTCTCTATATTATATAAAAATCTATCTGTTATTCAGATTTTGAGATCGGTATCTGGCGTTTTACTCCCTGACTCAACGAGATCATGGTTTCTGTGGCCACAACACCGGGAATATCCTGTATTTTGTTGTTCAACAAGTCCATCAAATGCTCATTATCTCTTGCATAGAGTTTGATAAGAATAGTATAAGGACCAGTAGTAAAGTGGGACTCCACTATTTCGGGAATTTTGTCCAACTCAGGTATTACGGTCTTGTACATCGAGCCTCTTTCGAGTTTCACTCCTATATATGTACAAGTATTGTATCCCAATACCTTAGGGTTGACGAAATACCCTGAACCTACTATTACATCCATTTCTACCATACGCTGTACACGCTGATGAATAGCGGCACGGGACACTCCACATTCAAGGGCTACATCCTTGAAAGGAATTCTGGCATTCTGGGAAATTATCTCCAAAATCTTCTTATCAAGTTTGTCTATTTTCTGCATAATTGAGCTATTTAATGTTATTATATCTCAAATATAAGACATTTTTCACAATATCTATCTTGTTTACCCGACAAAATGCAAATATTCTCCTAAAATCTGTTTTTTAGACAGTTTTATTTAGGATTAACCTCTAGCAATTCTACGTCGAAGATAAGAGTTGAGAACGGTTTGATATACTGGCCTCTTTCCTGAGCGCCATATGCCTTATCGTAAGGAATATATACTGTCCAAGTAGAACCTGCAGGCATCAACTGAAGCACTTCAGTCCATCCGGGAATTACACCGCCAACATTGAATACAGCCGGATCTTTGCCTTCACTGCTATCGAATACTGTTCCGTCGATAAGTGTACCTTTATAGTTTACTTTTACCATGTCAGTTGCAAGTGGTTTTGCGCCATTTGCTTCTTTTACTATTTTGTACTGTACGCCGCTAGGCAAAGTAACAACACCTTCTTTTGTTTTGTTTTCGGTCAGGAATGCTTCACCGGCTTTGATTTGAGGTTCGTATTGTTTTTTCAATTCTTCCTCTTGTCTTGCCTGAGCTTTCACCTGAGCCTCCTGCATTTTCACCTGGAATTTAGCGGCCGGGTTTTCAATTACAAATTTATCTTTTTTGAAAGCAGCAGCAATAGCAGCCATAAATGCAGAAGAATTTATTTTTTCTTTCGAATCCGGACCATATACTTGTTGTACAATACCCGGGAACATTTGGCTAGAGATAGAGCCACCTACAGAAAGACCTACCATATAAGCTTTCTTCGATTCAGGAGCGTTAACGGCTTCTTGAAGACCTGCCAGGAATTCGTTTGTATTTCTTTCATTTGCTTTAGAAACAGAATCTAATTTATGTTTCAGTTCTTTTTCCAAAGATGTCTTTTTAGTAGCATCGCTTTCAGCTTCTATTTGTCTCAAATAAGAACCTCTGATGGCTGAAGTATCGCTTACCAAACCCATTTGTTGAAGGTGCATAGACAAACCTTGTTCGTAAATGCTGGCTCCAAAAGCATAAGAAATAGTATCTATATCTGTTTTCAAAGAAACGTTTGTAGAAACATTTCCGCCACAAGATGTAAATAAAGCGCCAAGAGCAACAAAGGCTCCAAGGGCAACAACTTGAATTTTTTTCATGTTTTGACTAAAAAATTATATTAAACAATATCTAAAACTTCTACTTCGAATACTAAAGTCGAATTTGGCTCGATAGTCTGTCCTGCTCCCGACTTGCCATAAGCAAGGTTTGAAGGGATAAACAATTTCCATTTCGACCCTACAGGCATAAGCTGTAAAGCTTCTACCCATCCCGGAATCACCTGATTTACACCAAATGTCGCGGGTTGTCCGCGCTCTACCGAGCTATCGAATACTGTTCCATCGATAAGTGTACCATGATAGTGGCATTTCACCTGGTCGCTAGCAGTAGGAATAGCTCCTTCGCCTTTTTTCAATATTTCGTATTGCAAACCGCTAGGCAGAGTCACTACTCCGGGTTTGCTTTTATTGATCGCCAAAAATTCTTCTCCTGCTTTCAGGTTCAAGTCAAGCTTTTCGTCTTGTAATTTACCAAAGTAGTCATTCAATAATTGTTGTGCTTCTTCGTAAGACAGTTCTGCCGGCGCACCGTTTATTGCGTCCTGCATTCCTTTCAGGAAAGACTCGAAATTCACGTTTTTTATGCCTGAGTTCATAAAATTATTACCAATACTTAATCCCAGAGCATAACTTACTTTATCCATATTCAATTCTGTTTTTTTATTAGTCTTGTGAATCAGATCGATAGACAAAAACCATACGTTTATTTAATTTGCCAACAAAAGTAACTCTTTTCACGATACAACAATAAGTTTTACTGTCTAAAAAACTATATTTGTACAAGATACTTACATTTTTTAATAGTTTATGAAACATCTCGTTGTACTAAGCGGAGCAGGAATGAGTGCGGAAAGCGGCATAGCTACTTTCAGAGACTCGGGCGGAATGTGGGAGCAATACCCGATAGAGGATGTGGCGACTCCCGAAGGTTTCAGACGTAACCCCCAGTTGGTTCTCGATTTTTATAATGCCAGGCGCAAAGCGGCATTCGAGGCAAAACCAAACAAGGGACATATTGGATTGGCTGAAATGGAAAAAGATTTTAAAGTTTCTATTATAACACAGAATGTGGATGATCTTCACGAAAGGGCCGGCAGCAGCAATGTATTGCATCTGCACGGCGAACTGAGCAAAGTACGCTCTACTGCCGATCCGTCGTCGATCTATACGCTTACACCCGACAAGCCTGAGATTCATATAGGAGACAAATGCGAAAAGGGTTCACAGCTCAGACCGCATATAGTCTGGTTTGGCGAGGCGGTACCTATGATAGAGAAAGCGATAGAGACAGTAAACACTGCCGACATACTGGTTATTATAGGCACATCGCTAAATGTATATCCGGCAGCAGGACTCCTGAATTATGCCAACCCGGACACCCCTGTCTATCTCATCGATCCGAAAGAGGTCAATGCTCACAGGCAAGGTATTCACTTTATACAAAAAGGTGCATCGGAAGGTGTGGAGGAGCTGAGAAGGTCATTGAAATAACAAAAGGGGCTATCCCAAATGTCGGATAAGCCTCCTTTGCCAATATATCATTTATCTATTCCTTCCAGTCCAAGCAGGAAAACATAGTTGAGAGCAATGTCCTTCAGATAGTCGAACCGTCCGCTGGCTCCTCCGTGACCAAATTCCATATTGGTTTTCAATAAAAGGATATTATCATCGGTTTTCATATCCCTTAGTTTAGCCACCCATTTGGCAGGTTCGAAATACTGCACCTGACTATCGTGAAGCCCTGTCGAAACCAACATATTCGGGTAGGCTTTCTTTTCTACATTTTCGTAAGGGCTATAGCTCTTCATATAGAAATAAGCGTCCTTGTCTTTCGGATTACCCCATTCGTCAAACTCGTTTGTTGTCAACGGAATGCTTTCGTCCAACATGGTATTTACCACATCCACAAACGGAACGCCGGCTATAACGCCATGCCACAGATCGGGTCGCATATTGACTATTGCGCCTACGAGCAAGCCTCCGGCACTGCCGCCCTGAGCATACAAGTGTTCTTTGCCGGTATATTTTTCTTTGACAAGGAACTCGCCGCAATCGATAAAGTCGGTGAATGTATTGATCTTCTTTTGCAGCTTTCCATCTTCATACCACTGACGTCCCATTTCCTGACCGCCCCGTATATGGGCAATCGCAAAAATAAAGCCTCTGTTCAACAAGCTAAGGCGATTGCTGCTGAAACCTGCATCCATACTGGCGCCATAACTTCCATAACCGTACAGAAGCAATGGAGACGAGCCGTCATCTTTTTTCATTCCTTTTTTATACACCAGCGAGATCGGTACCCGTGTACCATCTTTTGCCGTAGCGTAAAGCCTTTCGGTCTGATAATCCTCTTTATTGTAGCCGCCGACTACTTCCTGTTCCTTCTTCAACGTCTTTTCATGCGATACCATGTTGTAATCGAATGTCGAAGACGGAGTAGTCATCGAGGTATAGCCATAACGCACGATATTGGTGTCGTACTCCGGATTGGAAGAAGTATATGCCATATAGGTAGGTTCACCGAAATCGATATAATGTTCGCTTCCGTCTTTCAGCTGACGAATGCGTAATTGCACCAACCCTTCCTTACGTTCTTCGATAACGATGAAGTCTTTAAACTCGTCGATGCTTTCTATCAAAACATCGGCTCGATGCGGAATGTATTCTTTCCAGTTTTCGACTCCGGTCTTATCCAACGGACATTCCATGATCCGGAAATTCTGAGCATCCTTATTTGTAAGGATCAGGAACTTATCTTCCAATGGAGTTATATCATACAATACATCTTTCATACGGGGTTGGAAAGACTTAAATGCAGATGCCGGTTTATCGGCTTCGATAAAGAAGGTTTCGGAAGACATTGTCGCTCGCGACTGAACGAAAATATATTTCTTATTCTTTGTTTTGCCAACGCCAATATAGTTGCTTTTGTCTTTTTCTTCATACACCGTAACATCCGATGCAGGATCTGTACCTAACACATGACGTTTGATCTTTTCGCCAAGTAGCGTAACCGGATTTTTAGAAGTATAAAATATAGTTTTATTATCGCCAGCCCATACCGAACCTCCGCTTGTATTTGGAATGGTTTCTTTATAAATCTCACCTGTTTCCAGATTTTTAAAATAAATCGTATATTGCCTGCGGCTCACTTCATCTACACCATATGCCATCAGTTTATTGTCGTCGCTGAACGACACACCCCCAATATTATAGTAAGAATGTCCTTCAGCCATTTTGTCTACATCGAGAAGTATTTCTTCGGCAGCTTCGAGGCTACCCTTTTTCCGGCAATATTTGTAATATTCCTTACCCTCATCGGTACGTGAGTAATAGAAATACCCATTCCGGAACACAGGCACGCTTTCATCTTTTTCTTTTATCCTGTTTTTCATTTCTGAAAACAGGTTGTTCTGGAATTCGACAGTGTTACCCATGACTGTATCAAGATAGGCATTTTCGGCTTTCAGGTAGTTCACTACTTGCGTACTATCGGGACCTTTACCAAAATAGTCATACATCCAGTAGTAGTTATCGACAACAGTATCTCCGTGGATAATGCGTAGATGCTCTTTTTTCTCAGCTATGGGAGCGGTCGCTTTTTGGAACACGCTCTTATTGTTTGTTGTACACGCCATAAATAAAAATAGACTTAAAATGTAAATTATCGACTTTTTCATAGGCTTTATAATTTTATTCACATCAAATGTAGATAGATCATTTAAATTGTCAAAGTATCCGGAATATAAAAATAAAAATATTGCGATACCAAATACCGGGTTATAAAGTAAATAGTATCCGATCTACCATCTCAGGATAATGCGCTCTCCGAGTGCTTTTGCCAACGCCTTTTTTATATCTTCGAAATCTTTTATCCGGCGCATCAGGTCGATGGCAGCGTCCCAATCGCCGGCCTTTTGCTTTTGCTCCATCTCTTCCTTTATATCTTTTATGCGTTTAGTTATATGGGCGTCTTTCAGTTCTGTCAGTACACGGGGAACATTCTTTAACAGATGTTTTCCTTCTGCCATAGGAGTATCGTCCTGTTTGGCGTTTTCACCGAATTGTTTCGTATGAACCTTACTTAATTGATACCTGTCTCCGAGCAGTTCCGCTGCTATTTTACTTATTTGCTGATCGGGATGTGCCAAAAAGAAACGGCTCGGAATAAAGGTCTCTTCATGGGCATGCGCTATTGCATCCTCTAGCATTTGAGTATAAAGCGGGTGTGAGAACCACATGCCATCCCGTTCCAAATCGAACTTCACATAGTCTATAACCGTCATCGAATCACTGCTTACCTCCTGTCCTTCTTCCAGCAGCGGCTCTTTTCCAAAGCGGACTATGTAGTACAGGATCGCAAGTTCGAATTTATCGATCGCTGTCTTTTTTACAACGGCTTTGGTATTGCTTACAGTGGGTTGCGACAGATCGTTATTTACTGCCGACAATTCCGGTTCTATTTTCGGAACGGGCTGTTTTTCCAGATAGGCAAGACGTTTTTTGTTCACCTCCTGCACCAATATGCGTTCATCTACATCGAGCAGGATACTGCAATCTTTGATGTATACCGCACGTATAATATTGTCGGGTATAACAGATATACTGTTTACGATGTCTGATATCAGCGACGCCCTTTTTATAGGATCATTTCCGGCTTCGTCGAGCAATAGTTTTGTCTTGAAGCGGATGAAATCGACTTCATTGTTTTTGATGTATTTCGACAGCGATTCGGCATTCTGTTTACGGGCGAACGAATCGGGGTCTTCACCATCGGGTAACAGGATGACTTTGATGTTTATACCCTCTTCCAGCAACAAGTCTATCCCTCTCAGTGCGGCTTTTATACCTGCGGCATCGCCGTCGTAGATTACCGTAACATTGTTAGTAAAGCGGTGTATCAGCCTGATTTGTCCATTTGTAAGAGCCGTTCCCGACGAGGCCACAACATTTTCTATCCCGGCCTGATGCATCGAAATAACATCGGTATAACCTTCTACCAGATAACAACAATCAGCTTTGGTTATGGCTTGCTTAGCGAAATATATGCCGTATAGTTCGTTTCCTTTATGATAGATTTCGCTTTCCGGCGAATTTACATACTTACCCGTATTTTCTACTTTCTTCAATACGCGGCCGCCGAAAGCGATGACTTTTCCCGACAGGGTATGTACCGGAAACATGATGCGTCCCCGAAAGCGGTCGATCAGCTGGTTGTTGTGCTCGTTTTTGATAGACAGTCCGGTTTTTGTCAGAAATTCTTCCTTGTAACCTGCCTTTAATGCATTTTGTGAAAAAGCATCCCATTGTTCGAGGCTATAACCGAGTTGGAATTTTTTTATAATATCTTCCCTGAAACCCCTTTCCCTGAAGTAACTCAAACCGACCGATTTCCCTTCGAGATGTTCATGCAATGTATTTACAAAATAATCGCGGGCATAGTCATTGAGAATAAAAAGGCTCTCGCGTTCGTTATGAGCTTTCTTCTGTTCGTCTGTCAGTTCGCGCTCTTGCACTTCGATGCCGTATTTTTTTGCAAGGAATTTTAGTGCGTCGTAGTATGTCAACTGTTCGTGCTTCATAATGAAGTGTACAGCCGTACCTCCTTCGCCACAGGCAAAGCACTTGCAAATGTTTTTGGCGGGAGAGACGTAAAACGATGGTGTTTTGTCGCTATGAAAAGGGCACAATCCCACATAGTTTATTCCTCGCCGCTTGAGGGTGACATATTGGGATACCACATCCACTATTTGTGCGGCATCCATTATTTTATCTATGGTTATCTGATCTATCATGCGATTATGCGTATACGAATTTGAAAATTTGAAAATGTGCCAATTTGAAAATGTGCCAATTACATACGCTGCGCTCCTGTTACCGATGGTTGGCGCGAACTTACTGTTGACTGTTGACTGTAGAGGTTTGTTACTTTTTCTTTCCAAAGAATGACTGTATTTTCTCTACAACCCTGACTACCTGCTTGGTAGACTCGGATATTTCGTAATCTTCTTTTGTGGCAAAGCCTCCTTCTATCAGGAGCTCTATGGCTCGTAGAGCATCTTCTTCCTGTACTTGCAATTTGATGCCTCCTACGGCATAGGTATATGAATAGACCTGGCTTGTATATTCATCTTTGAGGGTACATGAAATACCATTGGCTTCTAAATACGTCATTGCGATAGCCAGATGATTGTAATCTTGCGATGTTTTAACTGTAACTAGTTCCATACAAACTGAATTTATTCTTCGTAAATCATTTTCTTTGTCATACCACCGTCTATTACGATGTTTTGTCCGTTGATGAAATTGTTTTCAGGATCGCAAAGGAAGAAGCAGGCACGTGTAATATCTTTTGGCACACCAACCCTGTTCGAAGGGTGCTGCTTGTGATCTTCCTCTCTTATTTCGTAGTGCCCGGTATCTATCCAACCCGGACTGATACAATTTACCGTAATATTATATTTGCTTAGCGAGATAGCCAGAGCATGTGTTAGCGAAACGATACCACCCTTAGACGCTGCATATGCTTCCGAGTCGGGCTCGCTCATCTGATGGCGGGTCGATGCCATATTGATAATGCGTCCGTATTTGTTCAGGTCTTCGTTTTCGGAACGGAACTTTGCCAGCAACTTGGAGGTGATGAAAACCGACCGCAGATTTATATCCAATACATTTTCGAAATCTTCGACCGAGATGTCGAGAATATCTCCAAACCGGCTGATACCGACATTGTTGATAATGATATCGATATTTCCTTTCTTAACGAAAATGTCCGTGACAACTTTTTCCAAAGCCGCTTTGTCGGCGACATCGATACGATAGAATGTACACCGGTAATCTTGTAGCTCTTTGCATAGCTGTTCTCCTGCGTCTTCGTCTGTATCGCAAAATACGACATCTGCCCCGTGTTGGCAAAAAGTAGTTACAATGGACCTGCCAATACCGTTGGCTCCACCTGTAACAAAAACGATTCTGTCTTGTATGTCTGTTTGCATAATTTCTTATTTATTCTCTATAAAAACTTCTTCAAATAATTCTCTCATTTTCAGTTTGGCTTCGTCCATATCTACGGGATGCCCTAACTCTTGTTGCAGTGAAGTTACGCCTTTATCGATGAAACCGCAAGGATTGATGAGGGAAAAATAAGAAAGATCAGTATTCAGGTTCAGCGCAAAGCCGTGCATAGTTACAAACCGGCTGCTGCGGACGCCGATTGCCGCAATTTTCCGGGTACGCGAAGGTACGGCTGTATCCAGCCACACACCGGCTGCACCCTCCAGCCTTTCGGCGTGAATAGTATATCCTTTTAAAAAACGGATAATAATATCCTCTAAATTATAGATGTACTGCCTGAGCCCGATACCGAACGTTTCGAGGTCGAAGATCGGATAGCCCACCAGTTGCCCGGGACCGTGATAGGTGACATCGCCTCCACGATCGATCTGGAAAAGTGAAACGCCCTTTTCTTTAAGCAGGGCTTCCTGAAAAAGAAGGTTCTCCTCTTTACCATGTTTTCCGATGGTGATAACATGAGGATGTTCGCAGAATAATAGCGTGTTTTTTGCATACGGCCCTTTATCTTTCATATCCAGAGCTTCGGTGAATAGCTTTTGCTGATATTCCCAGGCATGCCCGTATTCTATGTTTTTCAGATCTTCGTATATCATAATTTTAGTAGTTAGTAGTTGGCAGTATGAGAACTTACCGGTTTACTGGCATTTTTTATTTTCAAATTTTCAAATTTCCGAATTTCCGAATTTTCATTTGACTTTTCCCGGATTTTTATTGATATAATCTTTCCAACCGGTAAACTTTTTGCCGGCAGACGGGTTGTTCGTTTGAAAGTAATGGCAAACCGCAGCTGCCAGTCCATCGGTTGCATCCATCTGGGGAAGCATATTCTCGTCCGGTATCTTCAGGAAATGTTGCAACATATAGGCGACCTGCTCTTTAGCCGCGCGTCCGTTTCCGGTAATCGACATCTTTATTTTCAGCGGAGCGTATTCAAAAATGGGAATATCGCGCGACAAAGCAGCCGCCATAGCTACCCCTTGCGCACGTCCCAACTTGAGCATACTTTGCACATTCTTTCCGAAAAAGGGCGCTTCGATAGCCAATTCGTCGGGAAGATATTCATCGATCAGGCTGATGATGCGTTCAAAAATCCGGCGAAGTTTCAGATAGTGATCGTCATATTTGCTTAGTTGCAATATACCCATTGCCAGCAATTCGGGTTTATTGTTGACTACTCGCAATACGCCGTACCCCATCACCTGTGTACCAGGGTCTATGCCAAGTATGATCCTTTCTTTTTCCAGCATTCTATAATTCTATTTCTTCGAGCAGGGTTACAAAACCAAGAGCCTTGTCGCCGAATCGTGAAGCCAGCTCTCCTTGCAAAATTTCTCCTTCGGAGGAAAACCAATGGTTGAGTGTTTCCACATTTTTTACGCTGAACTGAAGTGAGTAACTGCTGCCGCTTTCTTCATGCCGCGCGTGTATGCGGGCAAAACGGGGCTCGTGGAGGAAGCCGCTGCTTGCAGCTCTTACGATATATGTCTCTTTCATGAAATTGATGTAATCGTTGAGCACATCATCTTCTACATGAAAGGTGGTATTGAAAATAATCATTGTAAGTAATTTTATACAAAAATACGAAAAGTTTGGCGGTTTCGGTTATGGAATTTATCATTGTTGCAAGCTTTATCAAGTGTTGTTTGTCACCCTGACGCAGGAGGTATCTTGCATCACCTCAATCAAGAAATGGAAGGTACTTCCTTGAATTTTAAGAAGTTTTTGAATTTGACAGGCAAAAACAAAGCATCGTGAAACAAATATCTCAGTGTTTTAACTATCTTTGCACCCAAATATTTCAAAGAGATAACTTGTCATTCAAACAGAATTAATTCAATTACCTGTTTCATTATGAAAAAATACAACCTGATAAACAATACTCTAGGCTGGTTTAGTTTTGCAGTAGCCGCGGTTGTTTACCTTATGACAATTGAACCGACAGCCAGTTTCTGGGATTGTGGAGAGTTCATTTCGTCAGCATATAAATTGGAGGTAGGACATCCGCCCGGCGCTCCGTTTTTTATGATTACAGGAAAGTTTTTCACGCTGTTTGCCTCCGATCCTACGCAAGTTGCATCGATGGTCAACAGTATGTCGGCTTTGCTCAGCGCCCTGACTATCCTGTTCCTCTTCTGGACAATAACCCATCTGGCAAAGAAGCTGATATATACCGATTCTTCTAAAGAAATGACAATGGGACAACTTATCGCTATCATGGGTAGCGGTTTGGTAGGAGCCCTTACTTATACATTTACCGATACGTTCTGGTTTTCGGCTGTCGAAGGTGAGGTTTACGCCTACTCTTCTATGTTTACGGCCTTAGTATTCTGGTTGATACTGAAATGGGAAAACCGCGCCGGTCAGCCGGGTTCTGACAAATGGTTGGTGCTGATAGCTTATGCCATGGGCTTGTCTATCGGTGTCCATTTGCTTAACTTGCTTTGTATACCGGCAATTGTCTTGGTCTATTACTTCAAAAAAGCAAAAGACGTAACATGGAAAGGCTTATTGCTTGCTTTAGCCGGATCTGTTTTCCTGATCGTGGTATTGATGTACGGTATCATTCCGGGCTTTACACAAGTGGGAGGCTGGTTCGAAATGTTCTTTGTGAATAGCTTAGGCTTCTCTTACAATTCGGGAGCATTGACCTATATATTAATAATGGTTATATCTATCGTATGGGCATTATATGAAACCTTGTCGAAAAAAGGAAATATGACCCGTGCCAAAATAGCGACTGCTGTATCTCTTGTTTTAAGTGGCGCGGCTATTATTAGTTCGAATGCCTTCTTGTGGGTGTTGCTTATTGCAGGTCTCTTCGTATTTTTATTCAAATATAAAGGTATTACGCCGAGACTGTTGAATACAATCGTTTTGTGTCTGATGGTTATTTTGATAGGGTACTCATCTTTTGCTCTTATTCCTATCCGTTCCATAGCCAATACGCCGATGGATCAGAATTCGCCTGAAAATGTATTTACGCTGGGCAGTTACCTCAACCGTGAACAGTATGGCGACAGACCATTATTCTATGGCAGGACATATGCTTCAACGGAGAAGAGAGACCCTTCGACAGGACGTTTAGCCCCTCCTGAAAGCGAAAAGCTAAGCTACGACAAGGTGGTAAAAAAATCGCCGGACGAAAAAGACAAATATGTAGTGGTTAGCACTATCCCTACATACGGAGTGAACAACACCATGTTGCTTCCCCGTATGTATTCTACCGAACAAAGGCATCTGCTGGGCTATCAGATATGGGCAGATATTAAAGATACATCAGTGCCCCCTACAATGTTTGAGAACCTGAAATTCTTCTTTAGCTATCAGCTGGACTTTATGTACTTCCGCTACTTTATGTGGAACTTTTCGGGTCGCCAAAACGATGTACAGGCGAACGGAGGCCTTAGCAACGGCAACTGGATTACCGGAATCGGATTTGTAGACGAATTGCTTGGACGCGGTCCTCAGAATAATCTTCCGCCGGACATTCTTGAAAATAAAGGGCATAATGTGTATTATATGTTACCGCTGATACTTGGTATTCTCGGCATTGTGTACCAGTTGACAAGAGGGAAAAAAGGTGAACAGCAGTTCCTTGTCACCTTCATGCTATTCTTTATGACAGGTCTTGCCATTATTATATATCTGAATCAGCAACCGTTCGAGCCGCGCGAGCGTGACTACGCCTATGCCGGGTCGTTCTACGCGTTCTGTATATGGATAGGCTTCGGTGTGGCATTCTTGTGGAACCTGTTCAGCAAGAAATTGCCAAGCACTGTATCTGCGGCTCTTGCTACAGGACTGGCTTTGATAATCCCTGTGCAAATGGCTAGCCAGAACTGGGACGATCACGATCGCTCGGACAGATATACTATGCGCGACTTTGGAGAGAATTACCTGCGGGGTTGCGAGCCTAACAGTATTCTGTTTACAATGGGCGACAACGATACATTCCCGTTATGGTATTCCCAGGAAGTAGAGGGTTTCCGTACAGATGTGCGCGTGAGCAACCTAAGCTACCTGCAAACAGACTGGTATGTAGATCAGATGCGCCGTCAGGCATATGACTCATCGCCTCTGCCTATTTCGTGGACAGAAGACCGTTATCAGGGATCAAAAGGTCAATCGGCATACGTATTGTCGAAGAGCGATATAGAAAATGCTGTAAAAAGAGAGTATCAAAACTCTAAAGATGGAGCTTCTTTCCTCAATCGGATCAACTTCTCGGATTTTTACGACACGGCTGTGTATAAAGATACATTGATGTTGGACGATGCATTGGAAATACTGAAAACAAAAGATAATTATGCGCCTCACAATCCGTTCGGAATAGAGAAAGGTGTTATTCTTCCGGGAAATGTATTGAAAATGCCTATCGATCAATCGAAAGTAGATTGGAAAGCATTGGGTACAAGTCCGGCTTCTGAACTATTGTTCGACCTGAGCGCTAACAAATCGGGCGGTATATACCGACAGGAGATTATGATTCTGGAAATGTTGAACAATATCAATAAGGATGACTGGAAACGTCCTATCTATTACGCTCTGACCATTGGCGAGCCACCGTTGAAACTGGATAATCATTCTACTCAGGAAGGTATTATATATCGCATTACTCCGGGTAAAATAGACAGTACAGGTGTAAACACTGATGTTATGTTCGATAATCTGGTCAACAAATACAAGTGGGGTGGAGTAGAGAATCCTAAAGTATATCTGGATGAAAACAACCTGAAAATGTGCCGCACTTTCCGCGTGATATTCGGTGATCTTATCACAGCTCTTTTACGCGAAGGCAAGAATGATAAGGCATTGATTGCTCTCGACAGATGTATAGAAGTGCTTCCCGGAAATACGATTCCGCGTAGTGGCGAGTCGGTCGGATATGCGGATGCATATTATCAGCTGGGACACCCTGAGAAAGCACAGAAGATAATAGATGAAATTATGTACCGTACAGAAGGTGCCCTGAATTGGTACTTGAGTATGAAACAGAATGATATGGTAAATTCGAGTGCAGATATCAGGGGCTACTTCGATACGGAAGTACAAGTCTTGGATACCTATCAGCGCTACGATAGAGCTAAATATAAAGAACTTCTTAATACGTTGACATTGCGTGCCGAGACATTCTTACGTAACGGTGTTAGCTTCAATCCTAGAAACCATCCTCTCGATTACCTGATGCGTATTTCGATGAGAGGATTTTATCTGGCCGGAGAAGATTCTGTTATTGAAAAAGAAGAGCATGCAAATGCTGAACGTATAGGCGAATTGATGCAAAAATATGCACCTGAACTTTTAAGAAGATATTCACAACCAAATTAAAACATACGGGCAGGCGGATTTCTCTATTATTCGCCTGCTTCTCATGTTGTTATGCTAATAGAACGACCCCCTAAACTATACCGCTGGCTCTTTCCCGGAGCCCTTTGGCGGCGACCTGTTAAAGGCAAGAAAACAATCTATCTGACATTTGATGATGGCCCTATCCCCGAGATAACCCCTTGGGTGTTAGATTTATTGGATAAATATGACATTAAGGCTACTTTCTTTTGCGTAGGCGATAATGTACGCAAGCATCCCGATATATACCAAATGCTACTCGACAGAGGGCATCGTGTAGGTAATCATACTTTCAACCATATACAGGGAATACGAACTTTTTCGAAAAGATATTTGGCAAACACCAAACTTGCTTCGGAATATATCGATTCAGACCTGTTTCGTCCGCCTCACGGACATATGCGCGTTTCTCAGTTTTGGGTGCTGAGCCGTTATTATAAAATAGTTATGTGGGATGTCGTGACCCGTGACTATAGTAAGTTGATGAATCCGGATGAAGTATTCAACAACGTGAAGAAATATGCACGAGATGGCTCGGTTATAGTCTTTCACGACTCGTTGAAGGCCGAAACAAATATGAAAGAAGCTTTACCCCGTAGTATCGATTGGCTTTTGGGACAGGGTTATACTTTCAGTCTGCTGTAAAGACATTCTTATTCTCTACCTTATTTCTTCAAAATTTCCATATCTTTAGCATATTAAAACTAAAGCTATGGGGCAAAACTATTCGAATATCTCGTATAAGAAAACATATACCGGTGATTATATAAAATCCTATAAGAGCGGGCACGTATACATATACGAACCTCCAACGCAGGAGAAGAAGCAGTCGAAAGATCCGGTTTTGGCAGAAGGCCGCCGGAAGACACTTCGTCCGGAGGCACAAAAAGAAGAACTCCCCCCCTTATTCGATCTTGAAATATAATTTATGCCAATCAGTAGTTAATGCTATTCCTGTTGAATGAAAACGTTCAACTACTGATTCACATAATTTATATAAGAAAGTTGTAACAAACATTCAGGCTGTTCCGTCTTAATAATTGAACGCAAGATGATAGCGCACATCGGACGATTTTAAATTATTAATTAAGACAAAAAATACAGCTATGAAAAAATATTTACTTTGCTTAATTTTAGCATTAGCCATCGGGCAAATGAGTTATGCCCAAAGTGTGGAAAGGTTTTTGAAAAATGTTTCGAATACAGAAAATATCGATAAGGTGAAAATCGGCCGCTTTATGATGAGTCTGGGTAAAATGTTTGGAGGCGTGGGTAATACACCGGTTGCACGAGGTATTCATTCATTGGAGGTTTATGATCTTTCGGACTGTGACGCGAGAGTAAAACAGGATTTTGTAAATCAAATAAACAGCCTGAAAGATGGCGACGGATACGAAACATTGATCATGGTTAAAGATAAAGGAGACAATGTGCGTATCATGATGAAAAAGAAGAAAGACGTAATCAGCGATTTGGTGATATTATGTATGGACGATAAGGAACCTGCAATCGTGAAGCTTTCGGGGGAAATTAAGGAGAAAGATGTCTCCGGGCTGGTAGACAAATACAATTAATTAAAATATTATAAGTAAACACAATCACAATCAGACATTATGAAAAGAATTATTCTCTCTCTAGTACTAGTATTAGCCTTTGGGCAAGTGGCTATGGCTCAGGATTTAGATAAATTGATGGCCGATTTGGCCAAGATAGAAGGTGCACAAAGGCAAGTGATGGATAAGGCTATGTTGAGTAACTCAATACCCGAATCGCAAAAAGATAAGATGCCTGATTTCATGAGCAAAGCAGATTCTGTAATAGCCGTTATCGTACAAAATTGCCCTCAAGATGTAAATGACAAAATACAGGAAGGGATAACCGGAGCTGAAACGAGCGGTATTTACGAACCGTTGGTAACAGTGAAAAAGGAAAACAACAGGGTTTCCATCTTGTCGGGTAAGGGCGAAGATGAGAATAAAGATGTTTACATCTGCGTAGCCGGCGGCAATGCTGTGGTTTTTGTGAAGTTGAGCGGCAAATTTACGATAGATGATTTAGCAAATATCGTTAAGGAGCAGCAAAAAGATAATGATAACTGATGGATGCGGAAACTTTTAAAAAAGTATTCATCCCATATCATCAGAAATTATACAGAATTGCTTACCGGATAGTGCAGGATGCTGCCAGTGCCGAAGACATAGTGCAAGATACATTTATTAAACTTTGGAACAAGCGTGACGAGATGGAAAACGTAGATAATACCGAAGCTTTCGCTATTATCATCTTGCGAAACACGAGCCTCGACCATTTGCGGAAAACAAAGAACGACCGTTACACGGACTATGACACGGATATGCCCGAAACGGCTTCCTTGTCGAAACAAATAGAACTGCAGGACGAAGCCGAAAAAATAAAGTATCTGATAAACAAACTGCCCGATCAGCAACGGCAGGTGATGATGATGAAACATTGGGACGATTATTCGGACGAGGAGATCGAGCAGGCAACAGGCCTGAGCGCGGGAAACATAAGAGTTATATTATCAAGAGCCCGGAAAACTATTCGGGAACAATATATTAAAATCGGACAGCGATGAAAACAAATGATATAAAAATATTACTCGAAGCCTTCTACAACGGGGAGACCAGTGCCGGTGAAGACCGTATTTTGACGGATTACTTCAAAGGAGAAGACGTAGCAGAAGAGCTGAAGGATGAACAAACAATATTTCTGGCCATGTATGAGGCAGAGCCGGTGGATGTGCCTTTATCTTTGGAATCGGAGCTGAACAACTTGGTAGATGAGCTAGCCGGAGAAGAGAGTAAAGAGGCATCGAAAGTAAAACTGAAACCTCAGGATAATCGCAGAATAATGTGGACATGGGTCGCCAGTGCTGTAGCGGGTGTGGCCATATTGATATCGGCGGGAATATTTTTCAATAAACCGGCGACAGTAATTCCCGATGAGCCTGTGGCGGCGCGGCAACAACCGGACGAGGCAGATATGTCGGAAGCAGACAAACAGGCGGTAAAGGAAGCAGAGGAAGCTCTTATCCTGCTGTCCAGTAAATTTAACAAGGGAGTGAATCAACTGGCTGTTGTTTCATCCAATATCGAAAAAACTAATGAAATACTAAATAAAGCTTTCAATCGGAAAAAAGATAAAGAATCATGAAAATAAAAGCATTACTAATAGCAATGGCCATTATAATCGGTGCAATCACCGTTCAGGCTCAAGATCAGATGTTCGATAAGTTTTCGAAGAACAATGATATATCTACGGTCTTTATTTCTAAGGCACTCCTTTCTATGGCCGGGAATATGAATATGGGCGGAGCCAATATCAAAAGCTTGTCTAACAAACTGGAAAGAATGGAAATATACTCCAGTGAAAACAAAAATGCGACGACGCTAATGAAAGCCGAAGCAGGGAAGATTTCAGCAGATAAGTCGTTCGAGGAGCTGATGACCGTAAAGGATAAAGACGATCATATCACTTTCTATGCCAAAAGAAACAAAGGAGACAGTTTTAAGGATCTCATAATGGTTATAAACGATCCTAACGAATGTACTATAATCCGTATTGTAGGGACGTTCACGATGGAAGATATACAAGGCGTGATGGGCGACAAAAAATAGAAATTATATAGTTTCAGATATGGCAAATGTCATATCTGAGACTTTTTATCATTACTTGAAAAACAAACTTTATAAGATATGCGAATATATGATGGGGCAAACCAATAGTCTGCTAACTGTTCACTGTTCACTGTTCACTGTTCACTGCTAACTGTTCACTGTTTACTGTTTACCGACCTACCCTATTTTCGGCCTTTGCTTTTTTACCCGTCGATACACTACTGAGAACCACAGAGGCAAAATAATTCCTTTACACACCGTAGAAATAGCGATAGCCCACCATACACCTACTATGCCCATGTGTGAAGCAAGGAAGTATGCCAACGGGATACGCAAGGCATTAAATGTAATACTGATGATAGCCGGTTCTATCGTTCGCCCTATACCATTGAACATACCCTGTGTCGTCAGCTCGAACATCATAAATATTTGTACAAGCCCCATCACAAAAAGATATTGGGCTCCTGCCTTCATCGCGTTTTCTTCGGGAACAATAATACCGAATATCTGCGCGCCAAACAGGATAAAACTGATACTGACAATTACGCCCAAAGTAAGCATCACCCTGATAGTATAGAAATATGCCTTCTTCCCTCTTTCCAGCTTATTAGCAGCATAATTCTGCGCTACAAATGCACTGAGAGCTGTAGAAAATCCTTGCGAAGTATTCCACGTAACAGCCTCTATCTGTCCCCCTGTAGTCTGAGACATAAGCCCCAGATGCCCGCCATGAATTGACGCTACACGAGCCAGATTCATATTGATGACGGCATATAAGGAATTCATCAGCGAAACGGGAGCACCCAAGAAGAAAATGCGTTTGAGATATATAGCCTTTGGCTTTATAAAAAACGAGAAATTACCCAATATGCGACTTCCATATTTGATCTGATAGAAGAACAGCAGGAATACAAATAACTGCGCTACGACGGTTCCTATCGCCGCTCCATGCAATCCTAATCCCATAGTAAACATCAATATCGGATCGAGAATCATGTTCAACACCAATCCGGCAGCATTGTTTTTGAAAGGAACCATACTACGTCCTCCCCCATTATATATTCCGGTAAAGTTATAAGACAGGAACTGAAAAGGCAGGCTGATAGTAAGTATCCGCAGATATAAAACAGCATCGGCAGTTATACCGGCTTCAAGTTTAAAAAATGAAAGTATCTGATTGGCAAAAATAAATAATATGGAGACCCACGCCACAGCCAGGATCATTGATATTGTAGTGGAATGTGAGGCATAGATCGCCGCGCGTTTCATCTTCTTTGCACCGATCGACTGCCCTACGGCAACTTCCGCGCCTATCATGGCCAGATATGCCACCGAAGAAGTCAGCCATAAAAGCATACCGATAGCTCCGATGGCAGCTTCCGATTTGGTTGCTATTTCGGGATGAGATGCTGTGCCCAGCCTACCCACCCACGACATAGCCATCAGTGTATATGCCATTTGCAGGAAGCTGGTTCCCATCAGAGGAAGCGCAAGTTTTATAAGGGTTGAGAATATATTCCCTTCCGTAAGATTATGTATACCTTGTTTCATTATTTTTGTTGAAGGCTAAGATACATCGGGTTATAAATCTTTTAATAATTTTCTCCCGCTTTCCAGCTCGCTGAAATTTTTGATTTTCAGAATTGTATCCCACTCACTGTTAAATTCAATATCAGTATCGATCATAAAATCTTCCGAGCCATGCCGGTCTATTTTCTCAAACATGTAGGCTACTGTTATATGACCAATATCGAGAGAGGGTATGTATGCAGGTACCAATGTATTTTCGGAAGGGGTTTCGACCAATAAACCAACCTCTTCTAAGAAAAAGAGGGTATCACTTGTCAGCTTGGTAGGTATCTTATAATGCTCCGACAGTTCATCGGCAGTATAAGGAATATATCCTTTTTCGAACCGTTTCACGATAAGTGTCATTATCATCAGTGTTACAAAATCTTTGTAACGACGGCTTATATTCGAAGTTTCTTGTTCGAAGCTAAATTTATTCACATTCTGGAAGGCAAACGACAATTGCACTCCGAAAAGAACGAAAAACCATGTCAGCTGTAACCATAAGAGCAATAACGGGAGGGCGGCGAAGCTACCGTAAATAGCATTATATTTCGAAATCCATATCTGTCCACCAATATATAGCATCTGAAATACCTGAAAACAGACACCCGTAAAAATGCCGCCTAACAGGGCACTGCTAAATCGTACTTTTGTATTCGGGATGTATACATAGAGGATAGTAAATAAAAGAATTGTTATCAGGAAAGGCACAACTTCCATGAAAGGGCCTAAGACCAATCCCAGCAAATATTGTTGTTCGGCGGTTGTACTCAGTAAAAGATTCACCCCTGCGTTACATATCAGGAATACAGGTGCGATAATTATCAAAGCCAGATAATCGGTAAACATGCGAAAATATGTTCGTCCGGCTTTTATCTGCCATATTTTATTGAAATTATCTTCAATATTCGATAATAGATTAATAACAGTATAAAGTAACAAGATAATACCTATACCCAGAAAAATTCCACCCTGCGCATATTCAATAGATTTATCGATAAAAGCCGTTGCCTTATTCAATATTTCTTCCTGTCCGGCAAAATAGCTGAACAACTGACTCTTCACAATATTCTGAAACCCGAAGCCTCTGGCAATAGCGAACAATACGGCTAACCCAGGGACAATAGACAATAAGGTACTATATGTAAGAGCTGAAGCACGTGTAAAAAGCTGCCCCCCATCAATACTTCGTATAGCAAGGATAAAAGCCTTTACAATATTATAAAAACCAATCTTCCGGGAAGAGCGGTCTTTCTTGTTTATCCGCCAAATATCATAAGTGAGGAAGCGGATAATTCTGTTTACAAAAGCTTTTATTTTTTCAATCATACAAATGTATTTCTATCCGAAATATAGGACAAAGATAGTTGGTTCTTTGATAGGAAACGTTTTTAGATGACATTTTGTTTCAAAGTATTTTAACAGAACAACTTAATCTTCTCTCTATTCAAATAATTCAATTCCGGGAAGATACCCCCCAACGCAAGAAGTCCCCATACATTATCTGTACGGGGACTTCCCTTTTAAAACGGCGGTAACCTACTCTCCCACTTATACGCAGTACCATCGGCACGACCGGGCTTAACTTCTCTGTTCGGAATGGGAAGAGGTGGAACCCCGGTGTTATAACCACCTGAATATCTTTTGAATGAAGAATGAATAATGAAGATTAGTGTTCATTCTTAATTCTTAATTCTTAATTCTTAATTTCGTAGTTGGTAGTCGGTAGTCGGTATGTATTTACCTACTTACTACTTACTCCTGCCTACTTACTACTTTATATGTTAGACACGATGTAAAAGAGCAATTATTGGTTACGTTTACCTAATCTAGCAAACCTCTTTCTTTTTCAGTTATAAGTTATAAGTCCAAAGTTATGAGTATAAATACTGCTAACTTTTTACTTTCAACTTACTACTTACTACTTCTCCTGAAAGCGTTCGGGCAATTAGTACTGCTCGGCTATGACGTTACCGCCTTTACACCTGCAGCCTATCGACGTTGTAGTCTACAACGACCCTTGTGAGGATATCTTATCTTGAAGCCGGCTTCGTACTTAGATGCTTTCAGCACTTATCCGATCCGGACTTAGCTACCCGGCTATGCTCCTGGCGGAACAACCGGTTGACCAGGGGTCCGTCCGACACGGTCCTCTCGTACTAGTGTCAGTTCTCCGCAAATATCCCGCGCCCACGATAGATAGAGACCGAACTGTCTCACGACGTTCTGAACCCAGCTCGCGTGCCACTTTAATGGGCGAACAGCCCAACCCTTGGGACCTACTCCAGCCCCAGGATGTGACGAGCCGACATCGAGGTGCCAAACCATTCCGTCGATATGAGCTCTTGGGAATGATCAGCCTGTTATCCCCGGAGTACCTTTTATCCTTTGAGCGATGGCCATTCCATACTGAAACCACCGGATCACTATGCTCTAGTTTCCTACCTGATCGACTTGTAGGTCTCCCAGTCAAGCGTGCTTATACCATTACACTCTGCGAACGGTTACCAATCGTCCTGAGCACACCTTTAGAAGCCTCCGTTACTCTTTTGGAGGCGACCACCCCAGTCAAACTACCCACCATACAATGTCCTCGCTTCAGCGAGTTAGACGTCAAACAATCAAAGGGCCGTATTTCAAGGGTGACTCCACGAGTACTGGCGTACCCGCTTCATTGCCTCCGGCCTATCCTACACATCAAGTGCCCAACGTCAATGTAAAGCTATAGTAAAGGTTCACGGGGTCTTTTCGTCCCATCGCGGGTAATCGGCATCTTCACCGATACTACAATTTCACCGAGATCACAGTTGAGACAGTAAGAAGATCATTACACCATTCGTGCAGGTCGGAACTTACCCGACAAGGAATTTCGCTACCTTAGGACCGTTATAGTTACGGCCGCCGTTTACTGGGGCTTCAATTCAATGCTTCTCTTGCGATGACATCTCCTCTTAACCTTCCAGCACCGGGCAGGTGTCAGGCTATATACTTCTTCTTCCAAATTTGCATAGCCATGTGTTTTTGATAAACAGTTGCCTTCTTCTATTCTCTGCGGCCGGCCTTTCAACCGGCACCCTTTATCCCGAAGTTACAGGGTCATTTTGCCTAATTCCTTAACTGTGAATCGCTCGAGCGCCTTAGTATATTCTACCCGACTACGTGTGTCCGTTTGTGGTACGGGTGCTTTAAAGATTA